>JAAZIQ010000001.1 GCA_012800795.1 Bacillota bacterium | reverse complement strand
GAAATCTCGTCAATACTCTTGACATGGCTGCAGGCAAAAAATATAATATATACATGAATATGTGAGCAACTGTTCATATGTTGCCTGTCTTTATCAGGGGGTAGTTGTGGTTAAAAAAAATGATTCACTTGAGAGATGTTTTTGTGATGTTATACATGAGGATGTCGTGAGAAAAGTTAAAAGTAAAATGCCAAAAGAGGAAACACTTTATGATTTAGCAGAACTTTTTAAAGTCTTTGGGGATTCCACAAGAATAAAAATCCTGTGGGCCTTAGAAGAAGCAGAAATGTGCGTTTGTGATATAGCCGCCTTATTAAATATGACGCAATCAGCCATTTCGCACCAATTAAGAGTGTTGAAGCAGGCCAAATTAGTAAAAAACAGAAAAGAAGGTAAAGTGGTATATTATTCCTTGGATGATGAACACGTTAGGGCAATTTTTCAACAGGGCCTGGCGCACATTAATGAATAGTGTAATACCGGACTAAAGAGAATAGCGGCACTTTTTTGGAACATATATGAATATATGTTCAATTATTCATGTTATAGAAAAGCCATGATCACACTAAGGAGAGGAAAAATGAAAAAGAGATTTATTTTAGAAGGATTAGATTGTGCAAATTGCGCAGCGAAAATGGAAGAAGCCATCGGGAAACTTGAAGGTGTTAAGGAGGTCACTGTTAATTTTCTTACGCAAAAACTGGTTATTGTAGGAGAAGAGGAAAAGATGCCGGCCATTGTCCAAGCTGCAGAAAGGGTCATTAAAAAGATTGAACCCAATACAACAATGAAAAGTGCATAGAGGAAAAGAAAGATGAAAAAACAACTTTGGCGTATCGGAATAGGAGCGGCCTTGTTTCTGGCTGCTTTGATTAGTAACAATTCTTTTGGCTGGGGAAAAACTCTTTTCTATTTAAGCAGTTATATTGTTGTAGGCGGTAATGTTGTAAAAAAGGCTGTAAGAAATATCTTCAGAGGCCAGGTTTTTGACGAGAATTTTTTGATGACCACAGCTACTATTGGAGCCATGCTTATTAATGAATATGCAGAAGGCATTGCGGTCATGCTTTTTTATCAAGTGGGGGAACTGTTTCAAAGTTATGCGGTTGATAAGTCCAGAAAGTCCATTGCAGCGCTAATGGATATTCGGCCGGACTATGCTAACCTTAAAAAGGACAATGAAATTGTTAAGGTAGATCCGGATGAAGTTAAGCCCGGCGATATAATTATTATTAAGCCGGGGGAAAGAGTACCGCTTGATGGGAAGGTTATTGCAGGAAACAGCATGGTAGATACATCAGCCCTTACTGGAGAATCCATGCCGCGGTCGGTAGGAATTGGACAAGAAGTACTAAGCGGCAGTATTAATCTTAATGGTGTCATAACAGTTGAGGTTAGCAGGGAGTATGAAGAATCTACCGTCAACAAAATTTTAGACCTGGTGGAAAATGCCGGTGGCAAAAAATCACGCTCTGAACGGTTTATTACTAAATTTGCCAGGTATTATACTCCCGTTGTTGTTGTGCTGGCAGTCTGTCTGGCTGTGCTACCGCCGCTCTTTTTTGAGGAAGCATCGTTTAGTAAGTGGGTCTATGCAGCCTTATCTTTTCTTGTGGTTTCTTGTCCCTGTGCACTTGTTATTTCCATTCCGTTAACTTTTTTTGGTGGCATTGGTGGTGCTTCAAAGCGGGGGGTGTTGGTAAAGGGAAGTAACCATTTGGAGGATTTGGCCAAAACGGAAATTGTTGTTTTTGATAAAACCGGAACGCTAACAAAGGGCGTTTTTAATGTACAGAAAATCGAGCCTGTGGGAATTAGCAAAGAAGAGCTGTTGGAGCTGATTGCTCATGCCGAAAGTTACTCTCAACACCCCATTTCGGAATCATTAAAGCGAGCTTACGGTAAAGAAATAGATAACAGTCTGATTACAGATGTGAAAGAAATTCCGGGGCAGGGGGTTAGCGCCACAGTAAGGGGTAAAAGAGTTTTGGCCGGTAATGCAAAGCTTATGAAGGAGCACAGCATCTCTATTAGCAATGATGAAGAAAATTTAATTGGTACGGTTGTTCATGTGGCCGTTAATGATCAATATGCCGGATATATTCTAATTGCAGATGAAATTAAAGAGGACTCGGCCGAGGCTATAAAAAAACTGAAAAGAGAAAATGTAAAACAAACCGTGATGTTAACAGGTGACAATAAAGATATTGCCGGCAAAGTAGCGGCACAGCTGGAGTTGGATGATGTCTTTACCGAATTATTGCCGCATGATAAGATTGAAAAAGTAGAAGAACTGCTTTTACAAAAGTCGGCTCAAGGAAAGCTTGCTTTTGTAGGTGATGGCCTAAATGATGCACCTGTCCTGGCGCGGGCAGATATCGGGATAGCAATGGGTGGTTTAGGTTCTGACGCGGCAATTGAGGCGGCCGATGTTGTGATTATGACTGATGAGCCGGCCAAAATTGTGACGGCAATGAGGATTGCTAAAAAAACACTGGGCATTGCAAAGCAAAATATAGTTTTTGCCATCGGTGTTAAAGTGGGGGTACTGATTTTAAGTGCCCTGGGGCTGGTTACAATGTGGGCGGCCATTTTTGGCGATGTCGGCGTCACCATTATAGCCATTTTTAATGCTTTCAGAGCACTTAATGTGAAAAAGCTCTAGCTTTGTCTGTCAGCAAACGATAAATAAATTGGCAAGCGCGTTTATTTAAAGAGTAAATAAGCGCGCTTATTTTTTTGTATGAATGTCAAACAATAAGATTCAGGTAGCGATGGTAGGGAGAATTTCTAGGGTGAAAGTCATAGCCGGAGTCTTGGTTGCATATTAGTATATTACCTCAATTGGTATGGGGGATGATGCAGTGAGTATAAAAAGAAGCGAAACCAAAGAGGAAAAAGGGGCCAAGCTTTCGACTGTGACCTCCGACATTACTAATGCTGAAATAAAACAAGCTTTAATAAAAGTAGTACAAGAATGGCGAGCCGCTGAAAATCTTTTTAATGAGGCTACAGAAGAGTCTGTCATTGATGCGGCCATCAAAGCAATGGGTGAAGCAGAAAGTCGCTATAAGGAAATTATTTTGCAGGCACGGGAAATTGGCTGCCGGCTACCTGTGACTATTGACGGTTATGAAGAGAGGAGGAAGTTATTATGCCTCAATTGGAATTAAACACCATTGTGGCAGCAATCTTCGCCATTTTTGCCCTTTATTATTTGCTAAAAATGTTGGCTGCCCCTGCTCGCATACTGCTGCGGGTACTTTTAACCGGTGCTGTAGGTGCTGTTATTCTTTTTGTATTTAATCTGGTGGGTGGCTTACTGCAGATTAATCTCGGCATCAATGTCATTACGGCACTTTTGGTTGGCTATATGGGGCTGCCGGGTTTGGCGCTTTTGGTGGTTGTGCAAAAGCTTTTAGGGTAAAATAGATCATTGATTTTGCAATAAGCCGGTGTGCTGGTCAAGGCCGCCGGCTTATTGCGCTAAAAATAAGCAAAAAAGTATAAAGCAAAAAGGAAATTTTATTAGATATGGTGAAATTATGAACCAACTTTACGCAGGTGTTTTAAATTTTCTTGACGCTCTAATTTAGGCAGTGTTATAATCAGGGTTAATAGAAATGATTGGCCGATATTTAAGTTCTTGCACAGCGGCCCAGAGAAGTTAAATCTGGGCTTTTAATTTTTTTATTCAATTTTAAGGGGATGAAATGCGGATTTTAGAAGCATATGTTGGAGAATATGCCAGCGGGAAAAGTGAAAATGCGGTTAATCGTGCTTTGACCCTTGTGCGGGGAGCAGAACCGGTAACTCTGGTGGATCTGGATTTGGTAGAACCTTTTTATACGCTGCGGCCCTTAAAGCGGCAGCTGGAGGCGGCAGGCTTAACCGTAATAAGCTGGGAAACTAAAGAAACAGTGGGTCTGGGTGAGGCTGGGTCAATTTTAAAGCCGGAAATGCGCTGGGTTTTGCAGAGAAAAGGTCATGTTATTTTAGATGTGGGTTATGGTGTTTCCGGCAGTAAAATTTTTAATCTGTTAGAAGGTTATGCCCAGGCAGCTTTATCCGTTTTGGCTGTCATAAATATTGCACGACCGCTGACTGCTACGGTGGCAGATATTATAGCTTACCTACAGGGCTTTGAGCGGATTGACGGCCTGATTAACAACAGTCATTTAGGCAATGAAACGGATGAGGAAATTATTCGGCAAGGTGTAGAAGTGGTGGCGGAAGTATCTGCCCGGATGGGTATCCCTTTTGTGGCCACGGCGGCGGAGGAGCGTTTCCGTACTCAATTGGGTGAATATGACCATAGGGGCAATCCTATTCGCTACTTACGCCGTTTTATGGTTAATGCTTTTTGGTAGTAAGACTCTGCCTTTAGATAGAAAGAAATAATTTTGTACGCGGAGGTGTGTTGGATGACAGATAAAGCTATCCAAGGGGAAAAAAGAGTTTTTATGACGGGGAATGAAGCACTGGCCTGGGCTGCCTTGGCGGCAGGAGCCGATATTATGTACGGTTATCCCATTACGCCCCAAAATGAAGTAATGCATTATTGGACTCGCATGGCACCTAAATACGGTAAGAAATTTTTACAGACTGAGGATGAACTATCGGCAGGTTTTACTACTATTGGTGGAATTTTAGCCGGCAAAAGAGCTTTTTCAGCCACTGCCGGACCGGGTACAACATTATTCCAGGAACCCATTTCCATGGCTGAAATGATGCGGATTCCTTTAGTGATGGCCATTATGCAGCGCGGAGGTCCTTCTACTGCCACCGTAATTTATTCGCAGCAGGAAGTTAATATGGTTACATATGGCGGAAACGGGGAAGGTTGGCGCGTAGTTTATTCTACAGCCACGCACCAGGAATTATATGATTATATGATAAAATCTTTTAATACTGCCTGGACATATCGTTTCCCCACTTTTGTGCTGGCGGATGGCTATCAGGCGAAAATGCGTGAACCTTTTGTGATGTATGATCCTGAAGAGCGCGGCATTAAAATGGTGGAGACGAAGCCATTTGTTGGTCTGCCCGGTGTGCCGGGCGTAGATCGTCCTGCAGCTCATTTGCGCAATACTTATAGTGTGGAAGAAGAGCTCTATGAGGCGTTAATGCCTATTCAGCAAGAATATGAAGCCATGATCGACCAGGTTGTGGAGTGGGAAGAGGAAAACGTAGATGATGCGGAAGTTATTATTCTTTCCCATGGAGTGGTGAGCCGTGCTGCCAAGGCAGCTAAAAACCGCTTGCGGGAAAAGGGTTATAAGGTTGGCTATTTTCGTCCCATCACGTTGCGACCGTTCCCGGAAAAACAACTGCAGCGGGTGGCAGCAAAATGCAGTAATTTCCTTTTAATTGAGTCTGCCATAGGGCAATTTGCCCGCCTGGTAAAAGAAGCTCTATTCAATGTGCCGGTTAGCAGGCTAGAGACAATTTATAAGCCGGGAGTTGGTTTTACGGCAGAAGAATTAGTGGAGAAAATAGAAGGCGCATGCTAGAAAGGTGGGAGAAAAAATGGTCAATAAATTAGCTATGCCTAAATCGTGGAATGCCGACACTAAACCACATAAGTTTTGTCCGGGTTGTGGCCACGGCATTGTCCTTAAAATATTGGGAGAAATAATAGATGAAGTAGGAATTCAAAATCGGCTGGTTTTTGGTGTTGATATTGGTTGTTCCCTGCTGGCCTGGGATTTCTTTAATGTGGATACGGTACAGACTCACCATGGGCGGACTACCCCTGTTATGGTCGGTATTAAACGTGCCAATCCGGATTTACTCTGTATTGCTTACATGGGAGACGGCGGTGGCTATGCTATTGGCTCGCAGCATTTAGTAAATAGTGCATTCCGTAATGAAAAGATAATGGCAATTGTTGTTAATAACTGCAACTATGGTATGACAGGTGGACAGATGGCGCCTACTACTTTACCGGGGCAAAAAACGGAAACATCTCCTTATGGGCGCGATCCGGAAACAATGGGTAGTCCTACCCTTGGACCCGAAATGGTGGCTGCCATTGCGCCGGCCGGAGCATATGTGGCCCGCGGTAGCATAGGTAATGTTAGGCAATTAAAACGTTTTCTAAAAAAAGCAGTGGAAAATCAAATTGCCGGTAATGGTTTTTCTTTTGTAGAGGTTATGTCCAGCTGCCCGACCAACTGGCGCACTAATGCCAAACAAACATGGGATTATGTGGAAAAAGAAATGTCTAAATACTTTAAAACAGGGGAGTTACGGACTCCGGATGAAAAGAGGGAGGCGTAGAGATGGCACAACTGGTGAAAATTGCAATTGCCGGTGAAGGCGGGCAGGGTGTGCAGGCTATCGGTGATATTTTGGCTGAAGCCGGTAACTTGGCAGGCAAGGAAGCCCTTTATATTCCCAACTTTGGCGTGGAGCAGCGGGGCGGAGTATCGGTGGCTTTTGTACAAATTTCTGATGAACAGATCGGTTCCCCTAAATTTGCCAGCGGTGATATTGTAATTGCCTTAAGTGGAAGGGCGGTTGACCGTACCGGACAATATGTCACCAAAGATACACTTTTTGTTTATGACAGCTCACTCATTACTGCCGCTACAGCCAACGGTGACGATAAAGCAGGTGGAGTGGAGCTGCCGCGGGATGCAAAGCAGATTATTGGCATTCCGGCCACGGAGGTGGCACAGCAGGAGCTAATTCCCAGGGTTTTCAATATGATAGTACTAGGGGCAACTATTCGTGCCGCCGGGATTGTTGAGATGGAAACGGTGCGGGGCGCATTGGAAAATAAACTGGGGAAAAAATTTGTTGATAATCCTAAATTGCGAGAGTTCAACTATCAAGCTTTAGAGCGTGGAGTTGAGCTGGTGGAAAAAGCACTGCAGGAGGGAAAATAATGAGCAAGGAATTTCGCAATCTACATTATGAAAGCCCCAAAGGTTACTTTAATATCTCTCCCGATCTCTGTAAAAGCTGTGGTTTATGCAAGGAGAAATGCCCCACCGACGTTTTGGATTGGTCGAAGGAGCTGGGAGTTTACGGTTCTCCTATAATTGAACCTGTGCGCATAGAGCAGTGTACTGCTTGCGGCATTTGTCAGATGGTTTGTCCAGATGCTGCCATTTTAATTGAAAAAAAGAAAAAGGCCTCGAAAACAGCCTAAGCATTTTTATAAACCCGCCGTCGGCGGGTTTTATTACTGGTAAGATTATGCTTTGTCTGCAGCCGTCTATTATGTTACAATACCATTAGTTTAAAATATTTTTTGCTATCAAATAATATAAGCAAAGAAAGAGGTGGAGCCCGTGAGCTGGAAAAAAGGAGATCTGCTCGTAATTGCCTCTGTGCTGGCGGTTGCTTTCATTTTGTTGGGGATGAGGGCTCTACCCGCAGCGGCAGGGGAACGGGTACTACGAATAGAACTTAACGGCGAATTAATACAGGAAGTGTCATTAGAGGAGAATGATGTGGAGACCATTACCATACCTTTAGAAAAAGGTAATGCTGTGGTGGAAATAGAAAATGGACGTGCACGGATGCTGCCGCTGTCAAAAGAACTTTGTCCGCAGGGGATTTGTTCCCATGTGGGCTGGGCGGAACGCCCCGGTGATACCATTGTTTGCCTGCCCAACCGTTTAGTATTGACTGTAGTAGGAAGCAGTGCGGAAGAAATTTTGGACGGGGTGGCACGTTAGTGGCCGCTAAGGTGATTTTGGTTAGTGCCTGTTTGCTTGGTGTTAACACTAAATATAATGGAGGGAACAATCTGCATGCCGGTGTTTGCCAATTGCAGGAGAAAGCAATTTTAGTGCCTTTTTGTCCCGAACAATTGGGTGGGCTAAGCACGCCGCGTGATGCTGCGGAAATTCAGAGCGGTGACGGGCATGACGTTTTGGCAGGCCGTTCAAAAGTAAAAACAAAATCGAACCAAGATTGTACGGCGGCTTTTCTTAAAGGAGCACAGGAGTCCCTCTATATAGCGCGCAAGCTGCAGGCAGCGGGGGCGCTGGTAAAAGCACGCAGTCCTTCTTGCGGCAGCGGTTATATTTATGCAGGGGATTTTTCCGGCGCAGTAAAGATTGGTGATGGTGTAACGGCTGCTGCTTTTAAACAGGCAGGCCTACCTGTCTTTACGGAGGAAGAGTTGGAGGAATTTAATTTGTGGCTAAGTTTTGGGGACAGTTGACAGCTGTCCCTCAATTTGTTACGATGAAGCAAATTTAAAAAGGGGGCAAATATATGCTACCGGACAAGTTTAGTAAAGAGGGGATTACTTTTGATGATGTTTTGTTAATTCCGGGCAAATCCAGTATTTTGCCGTCTGAAGTAGATGTATCAACACAACTGACAAAAAAAATCCGTCTTAACATTCCATTGATGAGTGCTGCAATGGATACCGTAACGGAAAGCCGCATGGCCATTGCCATGGCGCGTGAAGGAGGAATTGGTGTAATTCATAAAAATATGTCGATAGAAAAGCAGGCGGCGGAAGTAGATAAAGTAAAACGTTCTGAACACGGCGTGATTACAGATCCCTTTTATTTGTCACCTGACCATACCCTAGGGGATGCGGCGGCACTGATGGCGCGTTATCGTATTTCAGGAGTGCCCATCACAGTTAGCGGCAAACTGGTGGGTATTATTACCAACCGTGATTTACGTTTTGAAACGGATTATCAGCGCAAAATAGACGAAGTGATGACAAAGGACAAGCTGATAACCGCTCCTGTGGGCACCACCCTGGAAGAAGCGCAGGAAATTTTGCGGAAACATAAAATTGAAAAGCTACCCATTGTCGATGAAAATTTTATGCTAAAAGGCCTTATTACCATTAAGGATATTGAAAAAGCCATTCAGTATCCAAGATCCGCAAAGGATGCCAATGGTCGCCTTTTGGCTGCGGCGGCGGTAGGCATTGCCCGCGATACCTTGGACAGGGCAAAGGCCTTGGTGGCAGCCGGTGTCGACGTACTGGTGGTAGATACTGCCCATGGGCATTCTCTGGGAGTTTTACGCATGGTTGAAGAACTGAAAAAGCGTTTTCCGGAAGTGGAATTGGTGGCAGGAAACGTGGCGACCGCTGCAGCGACAAAAGATTTGATCTCGGCCGGTGCAGATGCTGTGAAAGTTGGCGTTGGGCCGGGATCCATTTGTACCACCAGGGTTGTGGCCGGTATTGGAGTGCCGCAAATCACTGCCATCTATGACGCAGCCAATGCTGCAGCTCCACATGGCATTCCCATTATTGCTGATGGTGGTATTAAATATTCCGGGGATATTACAAAGGCCATTGGTGCCGGTGCAGATGTGGTAATGATCGGCAGCCTTTTTGCCGGAACTGAGGAAAGCCCCGGTGAAACTGAAATATATCAAGGCCGCAGTTATAAAGTCTACCGCGGCATGGGCTCGCTGGCGGCCATGAAAGAAGGAAGTAGCGACCGCTATTTCCAAGAGGGTGAAGCCAAACTGGTTCCGGAAGGGATAGAAGGGCGTGTTCCCTACCGCGGTACGGTGGGGGATACCGTCTATCAACTTATTGGCGGGCTGCGGGCCGGTATGGGCTATTGTGGTGTGAAGAATATAGAAGAATTAAAAACAAAAACCAGTTTTATCCGTATTACCAACGCAGCGCTGCGGGAAAGCCACCCGCACGATGTCCACATTACAAAAGAGGCCCCCAACTATACACTTTCTTAAGCAAGATACCAAAAAAACAGGTTGTCAAAGAGAAGGTCCTCAAGTTAAGGGTGAGGGCCTCTAATTTTATTCTTTAGTTTTTTGGCAGGGTATTACTAACTTATGTGGAAGAATAAAAAAGCTATGGAACAGACAAAAGCTCCTTTGTGGGAAAAATTAATTCAATTTCAGCAAAAAGAACGCCTCTGGTTACATGTTCCTGCCCATGGCGGCGGTGCCGGCCTGCCTGAAGAAATACAGGCCAGCTTTGCATCTTATGCTCAATTAGATTTGACAGAGTTGCCCGGGCTGGATGATTTATTTCAACCTACCGGCGTTATTGCAGAAGCCCAAGCTCTTGCGGCTCAACTTTTTGGTGCTAAGCGCTCATATTTTTTGGCAGGCGGTGCCAGTGCCGTTGTGCGCGCCATGATTCTTGCCGTTTGTAATCCGGGCGATGTTATTATCATTCCACGTAATGCCCATGCCTCTGTCTACCAGGCACTGGTTTTTTCCGGTGCAGTGCCCTATTATTTGCCCACTGCGGAAAAAAACGGTGTACCGCTTAATGTGACGGTGACTGCGGTGGAAAGTGCTTTTCAACGCTATCCCAACGCCAAGGCGCTTTTCTTAACCAGCCCCAGCTATTATGGTGTTGCGGCTGATTTAAAGGGCATTGCGGCCGTAGTGCGCCGGTACCGGGCATATTTATTGGTGGATGAGGCGCATGGTGCTCATTTTGATTTTTCTGCCGTTCTGCCGGATTCAGCTGCCCGGTATTGTGATTTACGGGTACAGAGCTGGCATAAAACATTAGGGTCTTTGACACCGGGAGCGGTTTTGCATTGGCATGGCGGCGATTTTAGTGAGGAACGCTTACTGCAAGCTCTGCAGGGGCTGCAGACAAGCAGTCCTCCCTACCCACTGCTGGCTTCCCTTGATTTGACACGAAAAAAAATGGCTTTACAGGGAAAAGAGCTTGTCGACAAGATGGTGGAAAATGCTCTGAAAATCAGGGGAGCTTTAAAAGGATCTTTTCCGTTTTTGGCTCGCCGGGATGTACAAGAGCAGGGTTTTGATCTGGATATAACGCGCTTGACATTACTGACGGCAGAAGCCGGAATTTGTGGACTTGCGGCAGGGCTTTCTCTTCATGCTGCCGGCATAGATGTTGAATTAATACAGCCTCATTGTCTTTTGGCCATCTTAGGGCCATCTGTGCAAAAAAAATGGACGGCACGGTTGCTGAAAGCCATTAAACAGCTGCAGCCTACAGGCTTTTTGCCTTCTGTGGCTTCCTATCCTGCTTTGCCGGAAGTAGTTATTTCTCCCCGCCAAGCAGCCTACTGCCGGCACAGGGAAGTCCATTTTACACAAGCTGTGGGACTGGTGGCGGCTGCAGCGGTAGTATGCTATCCTCCCGGTATTCCACTGTTGGTGCCGGGCGAGCGGATTACACCGGCTATCTGCGATTATTTGCAGGCTGCCCTGCAGCAAGGTGTACAGTTTCGGGGGCTGACAGCTTCAGGGCAAATAAAGGTATGTGATTTATGAGGTGAAACTATGAGAAGGGGATATTTTATAACGCTGGAAGGTCCGGACGGGGTGGGTAAAACTACCCAATTGGCACTTTTACTCGATGCTGTAAAAAAACTCGGCTTACAAGCAATACAGACGAGGGAGCCGGGCGGTACTGCCATTGGTGATGCCGTCCGGGAAATTTTACTAAACCCTAATTACAGCGGGATGACTACAATAACTGAAGCTTTATTATATGCAGCTTCCCGAGCGCAATTGGTGCAGGAGGTTATTAAGCCGGCTTTGCTGGCGGGGAAAGTTGTTTTGTGTGACCGTTTTATTGATTCCAGTTTAGCTTATCAGGTTTACGCCGGTGGACTTGATTTTGATTTTGTTTGGCAGATCAACCGGGCGGCCTCGGCTGATAGTTTGCCCGATCGTACTTTTGTTCTCAATTTAGACCCGCAAGTGGGGCTGGCAAGGCGCGGCAAAGCATTTGCTGACCGCATGGAACAAAAGCCCCTTTCTTATCATCGGCGCGTGCGGGATGGCTTTTTAAAGATTGCAGAGCGTTTCCCGGAGCGGATTGTCGTTATAGATGCAAACCAACCGGTAGAAAGAGTTTTTGCGGAAATCTGGTCTCATTTGGCACCTGTTTTGGTAGCTCTGCGTTGAAAATAAGATTTGTGGTATAATACTACTTAATATAATGAGGTTAGACAATGATCTGGGAAAAAATAGAGGGCCGTGCCCAATTGGTACAAACTTTGCAAACAGCTATACAAACGGGGCATGTTGTGCATGCTTATCTTTTTTATGGTCCGGTGGGGATTGGGAAAAAAACAATAGCACAAGTATTTGCCGCTGCCCTTAATTGCCATAATAAAGACAGGGCATGCGGCCAATGTCCTTCCTGCCGCCATGCTTTTGGCGGTCTGCATCCGGATATTCATTGGATTATGCCGGAAGGGAAAACGTTAAAAATCGAGCAAATTCGGGCTATGAAAAAATATGCTTATTTACAGCCGCGTTTGGGACGATATCAGATTTTTATTTTAGTTCATGCCGAAACAATGACAACGGAAGCCGCCAATAGTCTGCTGGTGGTATTGGAGGAAGCTCCTGCCGCCTCCATTTTTATTCTGCTGGCTGAGCAGCCGGCACTTTTGCCAGCTACCGTCCTTTCGCGTTGTCAGTTAATGGCTGTGCCGCGTTTAGACACTGACACCATGACAAATTTTATTCAAAAGACGGCACATGTTACTTCTGAGGAATTAGCAATAATATTGGATGCAGCCGAAGGTATTCCGGGGCGTGCCCTGGAAGGCCTAAAAAAAAGAAACTGGCTTTTACAATATGAACAGGCCGTACAAATTCTTGTCGAAGCTGTTAATGGCGAGCAGATAAGCCGGTTGGCAGCCCGATTGGCAGAAAGCGAGGAGCTTGATGTTCTCCTGGATACTATTTTATTAGTATTAAGAGATCTTTTGTTGTGGCAGACTGTGGGAAAACTGGCCCAGGGCAGGCTGGAAAGAATTAATTCGCTGTTGCCAATTTGGAATGCTAATCAATGTATAAATGCCATACAGATAATAATTGCCTGGCAGCAAAAGCTGCAGAGTCCTATTAATATTCGCTTAGCGCTAGAGAATTTGTTAATGTGCCTAAAGGAGGTAGGCCTAGATGCAAACTGTGGTGGGAATCCGCTTTAAAAAAGCAGGTAAGATATATTATTTTGATCCTAATGGAATAGATTTAAGGCCGGGCTGCTTTGCCATTGTGGAAACATCCCGAGGCTTGGAGTTTGGTGAAGTGGTTGTCATGCCTAAAGAGGTTCCGGACGAGGAAGTGGTGCAGCCGCTTAAAAAAGTTATTCGTGCTGCCAATTGTGATGATTGTCAGCAAATCCTAGAAAATAGGCGAAAAGAAGAAGAGGCCTTTGACATTTGTCTGGAAAAAATAGAAGCACATGGTTTGGAAATGAAGCTTGTGGATGTGGAATACACCTTTGATCGTTCCAAAATAATTTTCTATTTTACTGCCGATGGGCGCGTAGATTTTCGTGAACTGGTGAAGGATTTAGCTTCCGTTTTTCGTACAAGAATTGAACTGCGCCAAATAGGTGTGCGTGACGAGGCAAAAATGATTGGTGGTATAGGTCCCTGCGGTCGGGTACTATGCTGCCATACCTTTTTGGGTGAATTTGAGCCAATTTCCATCCGGATGGCTAAAGACCAGAATCTTTCTTTGAATCCTTCAAAAATATCAGGCGCTTGTGGGCGATTAATGTGCTGTTTGCGCTATGAGTCCGATGCTTACGAGCTGGCACGCTCAGAAGCGGAAGAAGAGATGGAGATCATTACGGAGGAAGATCTAGAGGATCTGGAAGATCTGGAAGATCTGTCTTAACTGGGATTATAGATAAGCGCCTGCTTATCTTTGATCTCTGGCCATGGTGATAAGATGGGCTGCTGATAAAAAAGGGGATTGATATTTAAGCTGTTGACAATTATTTCGTGGGCGTGTTTTAAAACAGGACCGCCTAAAAGAAGAATGAGATCCCCTTTTTGCGCGCGGCTCAAGACCCCTTCAATGGCATCCGGGAGATCGGGAAAGTAAGCAAATTGTAGTCCGTGCTGCTTTAATTCGGCCAGAAAGGCCTTTTCTTCGTGGAGTCTGACTTGATGCTTTTTTCTTGTGTGATGCATACTGCGGGTAAGATAGAGATGATTTTCTGGATACTTTAGCAGCCAATGGCAGAGGGCACGGGCATTGTTTCGATTCATTACAACTCCTCCACCGCCATATATGCCGTGCAGAAGAAGTATGCGCGGTGCTTTTAAAGCCTGGGCTGCAGCCAGGGCGGCTTGAAGGGCTGCGGTATTACGGGCGGCATCATCAATAATGGTTAAAGGACTATCATTTATAACCTCCATTGTACGCCGGAGACGTGGGAACTTACATAGTGCTTGGGCAATTGCATCCAAATCGGGGATAAACAGCAACGCCAGTGAAGCTGCCAAGACTGCATTGGCCACATTATGTTCTCCCAGCAGGCTAAATTTGATACAGGCTGAACCGGGCTTAATTATTTGATTTGTTAAGCTTTTGAATTCAGCTGTTACTTCTAAAGTAAACTTTGTGTACCAGAGACACTGTTGGATATTTTTGGCCACAACCATGGCGTTAGGGTAGCGGGTAGCGTAGGTAATGTATTCTATATCTTCTTTTTGGGCCAGTGATAATGCCTGTCCGTCATCGGCATTGATAATGGCTTTGGCGCCGGGAGCCAATTGCTGCAGCAGCTGGGCCTTGTAAGAAAGGTAATGCTTGGCGGTGCGGCAGGAGGCTAAATGATCTAATGTAAGATTAGTAAAGGCTCCGCAGTCAAAACTAAAATGAGCCAGTTTTTTGCGGCGCAGTGCTTCTACTGTTATTTCCATAAGAAAGCAGTCATTTATTTGTCCATTATTTTCAAGATCCGGCGGTATTTTTTCAGCATTTAAAATGAGGGGTTTTAATCCACACTGCTGCAGAATGAAGTTTAAAATAAGGAGAGTCGTTGTTTTGCCATTTGTTCCGGTAACACCAACTAAAGGCTTAGTAGTTAGCATTAGTTCTGCTCCTTATGTTTCGAAATGTGTTTTTAGTGTTTGTGAATACCGGAATTCTTATGTAAAAGGATTGCGAGGTAGAAAATGAATAAAGGGTGTCTTTATTTGTGTCCTACACCTTTAGGTAACCTGGAAGATATCACTCTTCGGGTGCTGCGCATACTACAGGAAGCAGACAAAATAGCAGCCGAAGATACGCGTCGTACACGCAAACTTTTAAGTCATTATGATATACACACACGGCTAATCAGTTATCATGAACATAATAAAAAAGTTAAAACCCCCGCCATTATTGAATGGCTGTTAGCCGGCGAGAAAATAGCACTTGTAAGCGATGCCGGCATGCCTGCTGTTGCAGACCCAGGGGAGGAACTCGTTAAAGCCGCCATTGACCATGGTATTGATGTGGTGGCTTTACCGGGGCCGATGGCTGCTGTAACTGCCTTGACTGCCTCAGGGTTGAACGTCTGTCCCTTTGCTTTTTACGGTTTTATTCCGTTGCGTGGCTCGCAAAGGAAGGCTATGCTTGCCAAAATTATGGCCGAGGAGAAAACAGTTATTTTTTATGAAGCTCCCCATCGTCTGCGCCGCACTTTAAAGGAATTAAAAGAAATAGACCCTTTACGCCGGGCGGTGGTGGCGCGAGAAATAACTAAAGTACATGAAGAATACATTAGGGGCAGCCTGGAGGAAGTATTGCAGCATTTTACCTTGACAGAACCTCAGGGTGAGTGTACAGTGTTGGTGGCAGGCAGGGTGGCACAGCAGCCTCAGCTGCCAATTTTAGATCTGCATGCTTTGGCAGAAGATTTTCTTGCTAAGGGCTATTCTACCAAAGAGGCAGCACGGGAAATTGCGCGGCAGACGGGTGCTTCGCGTAATGAAATTTACCGCCTTATTTTGACAAAAAAATAAGAAAAGCAATAAGCTTTTCTTATCAAAAGGTTTATGAGCAATATCTTTCTGAAAAAGTTTTATTCTGCTGCAGCCATTTCTTGAATACAATCGGTGCAGACAATACGACCTTTATAATGTTTGACCTGATCGGCATTGCCGCAGAAAATGCAAGCGGGCTCATATTTTTTTAAGATTATACGCTCATTGTCTACATAAATCTCCAAGGAATCTCTAACATCGATGCCGAGTGTACGGCGAAGTTCGATGGGGATTACAACACGCCCAAGCTCATCCACTTTTCTCACAATACCTGTAGATTTCAACATAAACTCCCCCCGTTCTGCAATGTTCGACATAAAATAGTATACTAGTAATTGGCAAATAAAGCAAGTATAATTTTTCAAGATTTTAAGAAATACGTAAATTCGATCTTAAAATGGTAAATCAAGGGGGGATTTTTACAAAACTTGCACAGCGGATTAGCTGTTTGATATAATTAAATATTCATATGCATATATAACTTTTATCTAAAATAGTTGAAGGAGAGTTTATATGGCTAAAAAAACATTCTATATTACTACCCCGATTTATTATCCCAGTGACAAGCTCCATATTGGACACTCCTATACTACTGTTGCTGCCGATGCCATGGCTCGCTTTAAAAGGCTCACGGGTTATGATGTGCGCTTTTTAACTGGCACAGACGAGCATGGGCAAAAAATTGAGCGCCGTGCCAAGGCCGCCGGAAAATCGCCACAAGAGTTTGTAGATGAAATTGTTGCATGGATAAAAAAATTATGGCAGGCCTTAGATATTTCTTATGATGATTTTATCCGTACCACTGAAGAACGGCATAAGACGGCGGTGCAAAAAATTTTTCAGAAGTTCTATGAGCAGGGGGATATATATAAGTCCAAATATGAAGGATGGTACTGTACACCTTGTGAAGCTTTTTGGACTGAACGACAGTTGGTAGACGGTAACTGCCCCGATTGTAACCGGCCGGTGGAGCTGGTGGCGGAAGAGAGTTATTTTTTCCGGATGTCAAAATATGTAGACAAATTGATTGAGCATATAGAGCAGAATCCCGATTTTATTCAGCCTGTTGCCCGCAAAAATGAAATGATTAATAACTTTTTAAAGCCGGGCTTGGAAGACTTATGTGTTTCACGCACTACATTTGATTGGGGGGTTCCCGTTCCTTTTGATTCCGACCATGTGATTTATGTTTGGCTCGATGCATTAAGTAATTATATTACGGCTTTAGGTTATGGTTCCGAAGATGATCAATTATTCCAAACATACTGGCCTGCCGATGTTCACCTCATCGGTAAGGAGATTGTGCGTTTCCATACCATTTACTGGCCCATTTTTCTCATGGCTTTAGGCCTGGAGCTGCCCAAAAAGGTTTTTGGTCATGGCTGGTTATTATTGGATGATGGTAAAATGTCTAAATCCAAAGGGAATGTGGTTGATCCGGAAGAATTAATTAAACGTTATGGTTCGGATGCCATTCGTTACTTTTTGCTGCGAGAAATTCCCTTTGGCGCTGACGGTCACTTTAGTGAAGAGGCTTTAATACAGCGCATTAATTTTGATTTAGCCAATGACTTAGGTAATTTACTAAATCGTACTTTAGCGATGTTAAAGAAATATTTTGCCGGAATTGTGCCGGCACCGGGGATCACTACTTCTTTAGACGAGGAGTTAAAGCAAGCAGCCGCAGCTCTTCCGGGAAAAATTGAAGCATTAATGGATGAGCTGCAGTTTTCCGGTGCTCTGGCTGAATTGTGGCGGTTTATTGCTCGTGTTAATAAATATATCGATGAAGCGGCTCCTTGGACTTTAGCTAAAAGTGGGGAAGAAAGCCGTCTCCAGAGTGTCATGTATAATTTGTTGGAGAGCATCCGTATTATTTCCGTTCTTCTTCTACCCTTTATGCCCCGGACTCCGGAAAGGATTTGGCGTCAATTAGGCATTAGCGGAGAAATACATTTGCAAACTTGGGAAAGCATTTTAGAGTTTGGCAAACTGCCGGCAGGGATTCAGACTGTGCCGGGGGATGTTTTATTCCCACGTTTAGAACTTTCGGCTGAAGATGGCACTCCTGTGCGCCAGGCTACGAAAAAGGATAAACCGGATACGACAAAGGAAGTGCCGAAAAAAGGGGAAGAGAAGAAATTAATTTCCATTGATGATTTTGCCCGCCTTGATCTGCGTGTTGCTGAAATTAAAGAGGCAGAACCTATCAGTGGTGCCGATAAACTGTTGAAGCTAAAGTTAGATGTGGGTGGGGAGGAAAAGCAGGTTGTGGCCGGTATAGCAAAGCATTATAGTCCGGAGGAGCTGCCGGGGAAGAGGGTTCTCTTTGTTGCCAATCTGAAGCCGGCAAAATTACGTGGTGTTTTGTCGGAAGGGATGCTGCTGGCAGCCTCGGATGATGCAGGTAATTTAGTTTTAGCTACAACGGAAGCACCTATTAAATCAGGCAGTAGAGTGAAGTAAAATGGTTTTCATTGATACACATGCACACCTGACAGATAGGCGTTTTAGTGAAGATTTCGAAGCAGTGGTGGCGCGCGCAAAATCCGCCGGTGTAGTCACAATTATTAATGTGGGCTATGATTTGCCCTCATCAGAGGCGGCCATCGCCTTGGCAGCAGATAATGACAATTTTTTTGCTGCCGTTGGCATTCACCCGCATGAAGCATCCAGTGTTGATCAAAATATCCTGCAATCTTTAAAAAAATTAGCTGCTCACCCCAAAGTAGTAGCCATAGGAGAGATAGGTTTAGATTATTATTATCGCCATTCTGAGCCCAAGCAGCAAGAGCATGCTCTGCGGCAGCAAATACGGCTGGCCAGGGAATTGGCCTTGCCTGTAATCATTCACGATCGTGATGCCCATGAGGATGTTTTAGCCATTTTGCGCGCAGAAAAAGCTGCTGAAGTGGGCGGCGTAATGCATTGTTTTTCCGGTGATTTAGATTTTGCCCTGCGTTGTTTAGAACTTGGCTTCTATATCTCTTTTGCCGGTACTATCACTTTTAAAAAACCGGGAGATTTGCCGCTGGTGGCACAGAAAGTGCCGCTGGAACGTATCTTGATTGAAACCGATTGCCCTTATTTAGCACCTATCCCCCGTCGTGGCAGGAGAAATGAGCCGGCTTATGTGGTGCATGTGGCAGAAAAAATTGCGGAGCTGAGACAGCTTGAACTTAATAAAATTGCTGCTATTACTACGCAAAATGCGCAAAGATTATTTGCGTTAACAAAAAATATTGCCAAATAGTCATAAAAAAATAACTTGTCCATAGGATGGAAAATAGATACTAAATTTGAAAAGAGGGGATACCCATGGCCTTTCCCGACCGATTGATTATAAACGCCAAATGGGGAAAGGTAATATTGCTCTTTGCTTTATTACTAATTGCCGGCATAATAATGTTTGCTGCCACAGCTGAAAAGACTGTAGTGCTGCAGATAGACGGCAAACAAACCACCCTTGCTACCAGAGCGAAAACTGTGGCCGATGTTTTAGCCGAAAACAGGCTTTACGCCCGCAGCTGTGATTTGTTGCAGCCGGCAGCTGAAACAACAGTTTTTGACGGATTGGAAATTTTTCTGCAGCGTGCACAACCGGTGCTGCTTAAGGCAGATGGTACAGCCAAGTTAATTTACTCAACAGCTAGGACCGTTGCTGAATTAGTGCAGGCAGAACAGATTAAGCTGTCACAAACCGATCGTGTGGTACCGGAGCTTTCTTCTGCTTTAACCAAGGGCAGTACAGTGCAAATTGTACGTGTGACAGCTGCACAAATTACGGAAGAAGTTGAGATTCCTTTTCAAACCATACATAAAAAAGATCCCAATTTGACTGCTGGCCGTAAGGTTGTTCAGGTTGAAGGTAAACCAGGTTTGGTGAAAAAAACTTATCAAGTTGTTTATGCCGATGGGGTAGAAGAAAGCAGAGAATTAATTAATGAGGAGGAATTAATAAAGCCGGTTAATTGCGTAGTGGCCATTGGTACAAAGCCGGTACCGGTTATTGCCAGCCGCGGCGGTACTGCAGGGCGCGTCTATGAGGGCATGGCTTCTTATTACAGTGATAAATTTCATGGTTGTCGAACCAGCTATGGTGCAGTTTATGATAAAAACGCATATACGGCTGCCTTTCCCGATAAAGCGCTGCGCGGCAAGAAACTGCGTGTTACTTATCTGAAAACCGGCCGCAGTGTTGAAGTCACGGTCAATGATTTTGGTCCGCATGTTAAAGGGCGGATTATTGATCTTTCTGCCGCCGCAGCCCGTGCCATCGGCTTAACTTCAGCCGGCGTAGGGAAGGTAAAAGTAGAAGTGCTTAACTAAGGACTGCCGATAAATCTGGCAGTCCTTTTTGGTCTCTGCTTGACAGCAGCCTAAGACAAGCTGATAATAAATAAAACAAGGAATGTTTAAGGAGAAGAAAGATGCAGGAGTTTTTACTAAAGTTGACGGCTGCTTTGTTGTTAACGATAGCCGTTGTACTGACAAGTGTGCAGATAATGGTTAATAATGACCATTTTTTTGCTTGGCAGTTTATTAAGAATGATGTTACCAAACAAACTAAAATCGAACATTCTGAACTAATGCGAATTTTAGATGAGATTCAGGCTTATTTATTTGGACGTCGTGCTGACTTTATTATCTATGGCGAAATAGCAGGCGAAAGAAGGCAGGTTTTTAATGCCCGTGAAATTGCGCATATGCATGACGTCAGGGTTTTATTTAAATATGGGATTATTCTGCGCAATAGTTGTGCGCTGGTGGGGGGGATTTTGCTTTTTACCTTATGGCGAAAAAAGAAAGAGTTGTTGTTTAATACTTTATTCTTTAGCGCCTTAGTCTTTTTAATTTTGGCTTTGGTGGGAGGATTGCTGTTATATTTTGATTTTAACCGCTATTTTGTCCTCTTTCATGAAATTTTTTTTACAAATGATTTGTGGATTCTGGATCCACGGACAAGTATTTTAATTAATATGGTGCCCATTGAATTTTTTATCAGCATAGTTAAAGCCATTGGTTTAATCTCAGTATCTGGCATGCTGTTAATTGGAGCGTTGGGAGCCTTGGGTAAGTATAGGCTACGGAGCAGGCAGCTGTAAGTTCCGCTTTAACAAAACATCATTAAAAGTGCCTTCTTTTTGGGAGGCACTCTTTTAATTTTTAGAAGCGCTACTCCCGGGGTATAAAGGTTTCTATAAAGGGCATAATAAATGAGACTTGCTAAAAAACAGCAGTATGAAACAACAGAAAACCGGGAGGAAGTTAAATGAAATTTTTTCCCCATAAAATAGACAAAGTCCGGGGAAAGTTTTTCTATCAGGCTTTAATTGTAACTATGTCAGTTTTAGTTATTTCTTTCTTCCTTTTTGCTTTAGACGGGAAATTTCTTTTCCCGGCAGAGAAAAAAGTTTTGGCTGTCCTGGATCTTACTACAGGGCAGTTGCCGGAGCATTCACGCGATCGTAATGAAAATGCCGGCCGCGTGGAGCAATATTTTGTGACACGCCGGATAGAAATTCCTTTTCACCGGATTAGCCGCAACAATGAACAACTTGATCGTGGTACAAGCAGAGTATTGCAAAAAGGACAAAAGGGTTTACGTGAAGAAACATATTTAGTAACTTTGGAAAATGGCGTGGAAGTTGCAAGGGAATTGGTACAATCTGATTTACTGTGTATGAAACAGGATCAAATTGTGGAGATTGGTACCAATACAAAAATGAGCCGCAGCGGACAGTTGCTAAATTTTAAGGAAGTTTTTGTTGTTACGGCGACAGCATATTGCGCCGGTACTGCCGAATGCGGTTGTCCCATTGACAGCAAAGGGCGCAGTGCTTGCACAGGAAGTTATAATGACGGTATAACTGCCAGCGGCCGTCCGGCCATAGCAGGTAACGGCACCCCCACCAAGCCGCACATTGTGGCTGTGGATCCAAAAATTATACCGCTTGGCAGCAGCTTATACATTGACGGTTATGGTTTTGCCATTGCAGCTGATACCGGCGGTGCGATCAAAGGTAAGCGCCTTGATTTACTGCTGCCGACGCACCAGGAAGCTTTACGATTTGGCCGCAGGCAGTTAAAAGTATATTTTCTGACAGATTAAACAACCGGGGAAGGCCCGGTTGTTTTTGTTGCATTCCTTTTTGCGGCGGCAGGAAAGTACAAACAAAGTGCTGAAGAGTAATGGTTAATCTTGATTTTAAGGAGGAAGAATGTGAGCAAGTTAACCAATCCGGCATACGTCTCATCTTTACTTGCGCGTTATGGGATCCGCCTGAGAAAGAAGTGGGGGCAAAATTTTTTGGTGGATGAAAATATCCTCAATAAGATTGTTGCCGTGGCTGAACTAACAAAAGAAGATACTGTCTTGGAAATAGGTCCGGGAATAGGAGCATTGACTGAAAAGTTGGCACAGCAGGCGGGAAAGGTTACTGCCTTGGAGATAGATGAGCGTTTACTGCCGATTTTAAATGAGACTTTGGCAGGCTTTAATAACGTCACCATCTTGCATCAGGATGCCATGAAAGCCGATTATCAGCAGCTGTTGGCGGAAAAGCCCATTATTGTTGCCAATCTTCCTTATAATGTGGCAACGCCGCTTTTTTATCGCTGGTTAAAAGAATATCGCCGGAATATTAATAAATGTGTTTGTATGGTGCAAAAAGAAGTTGCCCAGCGCCTGGTGGCGTCGCCGGGCGGAAAAGATTATGGCACATTATCGGTAGTTGCCCGTTATGGTGCTGCGGCCCGTATTGCTTTTGAAGTGCCGCGTACAGTATTTTTCCCGCGGCCTGAAGTTACTTCTGCGGTTGTTGAATTGCTGCCCTATCAGACAACAATGTTAAGTGAGGCGGAAGAAAGTTGTTTTTTTCGGGTGGTGGATGCTGTCTTTGCCCAGCGGCGGAAAACTGCACTAAATACACTGCAGGCTGCCTTTAAATTATCTAAGGCAGAAATAGCCGAGTTGGGGTGCAGAGCAGGGATTGATTTATCCCGGCGTGGAGAAACTCTTAATGAGCGGGAATTTGCAGAGTTGGCCAAGTTGTTTTATAATAAAATCAATGCTAACGAGTGAAAGGTGCAGTTTATATGGAGTTTACCAGTCCTTCACAGGGGCGGCTTTCTTTTGAGGAAACTTTTAAGGCTATTACTGCATATGCTGACGAGCAGCCGGAAGAACAGAATAAATTAATCATTGGTACCGACTCACAGTCTTATATAGATAGTGTTTGCTTTGTTACAGCCATTATCATTCACCGTGTAGGAAAGGGAGCACGTTACTTTTTCCGTCGCCAGCGCAAACACCATATGCACAGCATACGTCAGCGCATTTATTATGAAACATACCTTAGCTTAGAAGTTGCAACCTTGCTCACGGCCAAGCTGGCTGAAAATGGCAACCAGGGGCTCAATGTGGAAATTCATTTAGATGTAGGCAAACAAGGAGAAACAAAAGAGCTGATAAGGGAAGTCGTGGGGATGGTAATCGGCAGCGGTTTTCAAGCTTGTATAAAGCCGGATGCTTACGGGGCAAGTAAAGTTGCCGACAAATATACAAAATAAAAATACGCCTTTTAGGGCGTATTTTTTTACATCGAACGTCCTGCAATAAATTCCTGTAGTAGGTCAAAACGTCTCTGCCGGTGGTACCCAATATACATTTTACCTTCGTGGTACCTTTGGCGTGGTTTATTATGAATCATGCAGAGGGCTTCCAGGCAATCGCCAATAATAGTGTCTGTAATTAGATTGTTATGGGTTTGATCTTTAATGGATGAGCCTAATTGAAGATGGGGAATGGAGCCGGCAAGACCTATTTTAAACTTATTCCAGACAGCATGAACTAAAAGAGTGGGGGGGACGGCGTAATCAGCCCATGGGATAAGACTAAGCATACGGCGTGAGATGACATGTGGTCCATGGGAGGGTGTGGCAATTTTAATTTGTGTAGACAGTCCCAATTCTTTATTTACTAAATAGCGAAAATGAAAATGTGCTTCCTTATATTGTTCCTGAGGAGAATTATGGGGATAGCAGTCACAAAGAGCCAGATCTAGTTGCTGCTGTTTTGTTTTTTCTAACAGCTCCCGTACTTCTGCTTCATATTCCCCCACCATGTCACCGTCAATAAAAAGAACATAGTCTGCACCGGCAGAAAAGGCAAGATTGGCGCCCACAGCTCGTGGCACATCGATGCCGAGAGGTTCTGGAAAAGATACTAGTGCAATATTTTGTTTATGCTGATTATAGTAAGTTTTCGCTTCTTTTTGCGTTAGTTCATTGGAGCCATTAAGGATAACAAATATTCTGTCAATGAGATTAATGGCTAGGAGATGCTCCAAAACACGGCCGAGGCGATATTCTTCATTTTGTGCCGGAACAACGGCAGCAATCATTATTTCACCTCCCTTTTATTATATGAGGGAAGGTTGCAGGAGAGTGAGCAGTGGGTAACAATTTATCCCTACTTTTCATAACATAATTTGAAACAATTATAGGGCAAAAGGACCGGAAAGGCAGGTGCTAGAATGTCTTTTGCCGTAGGCGAGATAGTGGGGCGCAAATCATATGGCATGGATATCTTGTTTAAAATTGTTGAAATTGACAAGAAAAAGCGGATTGCGCTGCTGAAAGGTTTAGATATGAGACTTTTGGCAGATGCTGAACTTTCCGATTTGGTATATCCCGAGCCGCAGGCTATCCAAAAATATCGCCAGCAGTCCGACGAAGTGCGCAAAGAATGTATTCGCAAAGTTTACCGCAGGCGCAACCTGGAGCGGGAGCAGTTACGTGCTGCATCCGGAATGAAAGAAGCGGAAGAGTTTTTTTCTCTGCCGGGGAAAATTCTGCATCTAGATGGTGACCATGAATATTTAAATGAATGTATGAAAGCTTACCATGCACTGGAGATTGATGCGGTAGGAGTTTACGTTCCGGAAAAGGAGCAGCCTGCCCGTGTTTGGCAATTATTGCATCGGCATCGTCCCGATATTCTAATTATGACCGGTCATGATGCTTATCTGAAAAATAAAAATAATGATTTTACGGATTTGAATAACTACCGTACTTCCCGTTATTTTGTAGAGGCGGTATATAAAGCCCGACAGTATGAGCCGGGTAAAGACGATTTGGTCATTTTCGCCGGTGCTTGCCAATCGCATTATGAAGAAATTTTAGCGGCCGGAGCAAACTTCGCCAGTTCACCGCAGCGAGTTTTGATTCATGCCTTAGATCCCGTTTTCATTGCCGAAAAGGTGGCCTATACTTCAATTAATGAATCGGTTAATATTTTTGAGGTTATTAAAAACTCTATTACCGGTTTAGACGGGGTGGGAGGTTTAGAAACTAGGGGCAAATTTCGCCTTGGTCTGCCCAAATCACCCTACTAGACAATTTTTACGGGCTAGCTTTTATAAATAGCTATTGACAGACATGAGGGGCGCTGATATAATAAAACAATTACCTTGACAATTGTGATTAGATGTGTTAAACTAGCATTGTTGAACTCGTAAATATTGTCTGGGGTGATGGCGTTTGGCAGCAACGAATGCACTTACACAAATCAGGGAAAGCCTGGAATCTCATGTTGGTCAGAAGATACGTTTACGTGCTCATCGCGGGCGCCGGAAGACGCTTGAAAAAGTTGGTATTTTGGAAAACACCTATCCATCTATTTTTGTAGTACGGGTAGATGAGCCTAATTATCGCCAACGTCTGTCATTTTCTTATGCAGACGTGTTAACAGAAACAGTAGAACTGACCTTAGTGCAGAGGGATAACAGCCCATAGGGCTGTTTTTTTTGTCTAAATACTCTTTTGAAAGCACATATTTTCCAAACTGAAGCCATAAATATGAAAGAGACTATTAAGCACATTTTTTATAGTGTGGGCATATAATTAATCGAAAAATGCCGCGGAAGGGGGCCGGCTGGTACTGTTCTGCATATAGTGTATTAAACCAGATGAAAGGAGGCACATTGATGGGCAAAGATGAATTTATGGCGCTGGAATGCCTTACAGATCTGTTAAAAGTCGAACAGGTCGTTGGCGAAAATGCTTCGCAGACTTCAATTGTGCGGGAAATCACTCTGCCGGGAAGAGTACGTAAAATCGCTGAAGTGGATACTACGCTGCGTGATGTTAAAGGCCGTGTCATTGAAAATAAAGTTATTGTAGAAGGGGTAATTCATAAGCAGATTTTCTTTGTCGATGATGAGTCTGATAAATTAAAAGAATTTACGGTTGCTGATGAACGGTTTGTACATTTTGTAGATGTCCCGGGTGCGATGCCGGGCATGAATGTACAGATACATCCGCGGGTAGAATTTGTCGGACACGATTTCATCCGGGAAGTAAAGAAATATCGGGATGAAGATTTAACGGCGGCAGAGGAGTTTGAGACAGAGCATAAGAAGCACAAACCCAAAGTAGATTCTCTTTTCCGCCAAACCGTTGTGCTGGAGATATTTGCCAAGGTCACCGAGTCTATCCAGCTTGATGTGGTGGTGGATGTTAAGGGTGTTGACAGAAATAATGTCATCACCGAACTTTTAAAGGTTGAGAGTGTCATTGGTGAAAACGCTGCGCAGGTTTCTATTAAAAATGAAGTAGATTTCGACCGCCCCGCCCGTAAAATTAAAAACATTGATGCACAAGTTAGAGACATAATGACCAGAGTAATTGAAAACAAGGTCATTGTTGAAGGTGTTCTGCATAAGCAAATCTTTTTTGTAGGTGCTAAAGACGATATTGTACATGAAGTTTCAGTGGATGAAAAATTCACGCATTTTGTAGATGTTCCAGGAGCTTTCCCAGGGGCTAATGTGCAGCTGCATCCGCGGGTAGAATTTGTGAATGTGGAAATTGACGAAAGGAATCCTACCCGGGGAATGCAAACAGCCATTATTGATTTGTTTGCTAAAGTTACTGAAACAGTACAAGTTGAAGTGGTAACCGATATTATAGGAGCCAGTGTACGCAAAGAATTGCTTAAGGTTTCCCAGGTGATTGGGGAAGGTTCAAAACAACACAATATTCAGGCTAACTTGACTGCCCCGGCAGCTGTGAAAAAGATTGCCGGACCGCCCGAAACCCGCTTTGAAAATTTAGAGACCAGGGTAATAGAAGATAAAGTTATCGTCGAAGGAGATTTAGTTAAGAACGTCTTTTTTGTCCGTGACAGCGATAAAGCCGAAGTAATGGAATTTGAAGTCCGCGAGCATTTTACAGTTTTTGTAGACATCCCCGGTGCGATGCCCGGCCATGTTGTGCAGGTTTATCCGCGCGTCGAGTTTACGGATTTTGATATTAATCATGAAGACCCCACCAAACTGCGTCAGACCACAGTAATTGAAATATTTGTTAAAGTTACTGAACATGTACAATTAGAAGTGGTGGTTGCCTGCGATGTAGGTCCCACCCCTTCAGTTACCATTTATATTGTACAGCCGGGAGATACACTCTTTAAAATTGCTCAGCGTTTCCAAGTATCTTTAGAAGCTATAAAGGCAGCCAACCCGCAGATTACTGACCCCAACAAGATTTTCCCTGGGCAGCAAATTTTTATCCCACGTCGATAAATTTGTTTGGTCAATATAAGCTTACTGATCGCAATTCTCAGATGATCTGGGGATTGCGATTTTTTTGCTGGTTAGCTTAGTGTCAATATTTTTTCCCTGTTGGCATATGATGAAGCGGGAGGGGTAGAATTGACGAATGAGACTGTCCAAGAGGTAAGAAGAACGGTTGCTTTAGTTCAAGCTGATGAAACAGCAGAGTTGACAGTACCTTTAACAATTACTTTGCCAGGGGAAGTAGAACAATTTAAGGAGCCGGAAATAACGGTGGCGGAAGTGGAAGCCAAGGCTTTAGAGGGCGAGGTATTTGTCAAGATCGTACTACAGCAGGATACTTACTATGTTGTTAAAGAAACAGCATTGGTGGAGAAAGCAAGCACAATTCATTCTTTTTCGCGCATGTTGGCTGTGGCAGAAAGCCAGCCGGGGCTTGAAGTACAAATGGAGGCTGATGTAAATTTTGTCGGCAGCTGGCAGGCGGAACCGCTGTCTTCAGCAGAACGGCCAATGACTAAATTACGCGGAGAATGCCTAATTAAGCTGAATTATAGTATTAGTAAAAGTGAAGTTTTAATAACGACAAAGGCGCCAGCGGCAGCCCTGACAGAAGATACCCGCAAAAGTACTGCAGTGGAAACCATTCGTGCTCATTTTAAGCATGATCTTGATTTGACACTTCCCGTTAGCCTAAGTGAAACAGCGCAAGGAAAAATTAGTGCGGAGGCTGACTTTATTAATGAAAAGGCAACCTCCATGTGCGGTTGGATTAAAGTCGAAGGAGATGTAGTTGCTTCCGTTTTTTATCAGCGTCCTGACGGGAAAATGCAAAAAGAGCTTTTTGTTTTTCCTCTTAAACAATATTTTGAGCATGATGAAGCCAAAACAGGTTTGGAAGTTGTCGTTGTCGGGGAAGCAGAAATTTTATACTGTGTAGCTGAAAAAGATAATAAAGTTGTACTGCGAGGGCTCCTGTGTCTTAAGGGGACTTTAAAAGCTATAGAAAAGTTTGATTCATCTGCGCGCAGTTTGGAAGGTGATTTGTTCCTGACTGATCATCACTTTCAACCGCTTCATCAATCGCATCATAAATTTAAACTGGAAGAAGTGGTGGGTACAGGATCATCACAAACACTGATTGAAGCGGAAATATTCTTTAAGCGTCCGGTTAAATTTGTGCGTGAACCTGTGGCGGCGCGTGTTCGCCATCTGCAGTATGAAATAATTCATAATAAAGTTATTGTGCGTGGTATTCTGCATAAAGAATTATTTGCGGTAGAGGCACATTCCGGAACTGTTTTTGTTCATGAAGTAAATGAAAAATTTGTTCATTTTGTTGATGTGCCGGGAGCGGCACCGGGCATGCGGGCGCATGTGGATGCCCGTGTAGAATATGTCCGTGTCAGAGTGAATTCGGATGGGGTAACTGCACAGCAGGCAGCGATTATCGAAATACGTGTAAAGGTTGTTAGCTTTTTCAAAAAGGATCCTTTACCGCCTAGCAAGCCATGGCCGAAACCGGATCATCCACAGCCTGTCAAGCCCGTTAAGCCTCCGAGGATTTATATTGTACGCTCTGGGGATAGTGTTTGGAAGATCGCCAATATGTTTGGTGTTTCCATGGAAGCCATTATTGCCGCCAATAACTTAAAGAATCCTGATTTGATTTATCCGGGCCAAAAGTTAATTATTCCGTATTAAAATAAAGGACTTTTTTACCAGTGTGCTCTATTTAAAAAAGAGTTGGCGTTTAGCCAACTCTTTTTTTGCTATTTTGACTGCATAACTTTTAACGAAGCCGTTTGCTTTTTGCTCAGGGGGCGGCAATTAATTATAATAAATGTGAAGATATTTTAACAATATTAACAAATGTTAAAGGAGTGATTTGTTTGAGCAAGAGATGGACAAATTTATTGCTTGTTACGCTAATGTTGTTAATTCTCCTTTTTCCTCTTGCCTCTATAACAGAAGCCCGTACAGTCCGCTACACTTACGGCCAGGTAAAAAACTATAATAGGCACAAAGATTTTGATTTGGATGTAACGCGTATAATTATGCCCTTGCGTTATGTTGTGTATCGTGTACATAACGGTGATAGTTTAGCAAAAATAAGCCAACATTTCCAAGTCAGTATTGCTGAATTAGCGAAGGTCAATGGCAAATTTGTACAATTAAAACTAAGAAATGGGCAATGGATATTAATTCCCATCAAATGTTCATTACTTTTCCCGGAACAGCCGGAACCGCAGCCGGAGCCAAAGCCTGAGCCAAAGCCTGAGCCAAAGCCGGAGCCAAAGCCTGAGCCAAAGCCGGAGCCAAAACCAATCACAGATTTAAATCAAGCAGAACAAAAAATGCTGGATTTAGTTAATGCAGAGAGGGCAAAACTAGGTTTACATCCTTTGCAGGTAGATTTAGAGTTGGTTAAGCTGGCCCGCTTAAAGAGTCAGGACATGATCAATTTAAATTACTTCTCACACCAATCACCAACTTATGGTTCCCCGTTTGACATGATGAAAGCGGCCGGAATTTCATATAGAATCGCCGGCGAGAATTTGGCAGGTGCACCTACAGTGGAACGTGCGCATAGCGGCTTGATGAATTCACCGGGTCATCGCGCCAATATACTTAACAGCAGATATACCCATATTGGCATTGGCGCCGTTAGCGGCGGACCCTACGGCATGATGTTTACGCAAATGTTTATTGGACGCTAATAAAGAAAGGAGCTGATCTTTTGAGTTCAGCTCCTTTTATATTTAGGGATTAGCAGCATTTTTCCCGGGTGTAAATAGCTGGGGTATTTTATCTTATTAAATTCGATTAATTCCTGGGGCGTGATCCGAAAGCGCTTGGCAATTTTTTCTACTGTATCTCCCGGCCGGACAAAATAGATTTCTTTGTCGGCATGCTCGGGTATTTTTATCTTTTCTTCTCGGTCGTAAATAATAACCGGTGTACCAATTGGTGTAAGCGGGTAAATCTCTTCCACATCTTCATTGTACATGCGCACGCAGCCGGCAGTGGCGGCGGTATTAATGGTCCAGGGATTAAAGGTTCCGTGTATGCCATGCCTCTGGTAGGTAAATGCCATCCAGCGGGTTCCTAGACTAGGGTGCGGCCGCGGATTTTTTTCATAAATTGCAAACTCGCCAAGGGGTGTAGGTGTTTCTGGTTTGCCAATGGCTATGGGGTAAGTTTTATAAAGCTGCCCCTGCAAATAAAAATTTAGCTTTTTCATTTTTCTGTTAATTTCAATGCGTGTCATTGCAGCCTCCAAAAGGATTTTGTCTACTGTTATACTATGAAAAAAATAAACTTTTGCTCTTTAACTAATAATAAATAAAAGTAAAGAAAAAATTAAAGTATAACTAAGATATTGCCAGCTATATTGCAGTTTAAATGAGGAACAATATTTTTAGAGCCCTATCCATTAGTTCAAAAAAGGAGTGTGGCTAATGAGTCCTAGACGTAACAGGATTATGTCTGAAGCGTTAAAGGAAGAATTGGCCGAAGAATTGGGTGTAGCCGATGTGGTGCGTTCCGAAGGCTGGGGCAGTGTGTCTTCCCGCGATTGTGGCAACTTGGTAAAGCTGGCTATTGAACGCGCTGAAAGAGCTCTAATGAACGGACGGTAGGGTTTGGCGTACCGGGCAACCGGTACGCATTTTTTGTCTTTTTTTAACAGTTAATAGGGAAAAGTATTTTAGGGAAATAGTTTCTGAAAAAAGGAATTTTCAGCCTAATGTGGAATAGATAAACGAATTGGTGATAAGATTAACTTATCTGACTTGGGTAAAATATTAATGAGCAGCATAGCTGGAGGGGAAAATAGTGAACGAGTTACGCAATTTAGCAGATGTCAAACAGTTCAATGTTCAAAAAGATCGTATTTTATATTCTGCCAATCAGGATGAAATTGTGGCAGGGGCAACCACAGACATTTATTTTATTCGTACTTTAGAAATATTAAAGGCTGCCGGAAAATACGACACTGAAGTAACTGCAGAAATTTTCGCCAATGGAGAAGGTGTACTGTGCGGTGTCGAGGAAACAATTAACCTGCTCAAAAATAAAGACGTGCAAGTCTGGGGACTGCAGGAAGGAGAAAAATTTGCGCGGAAGGAAGTTGTTCTGCGCATCAAAGGACGTTATAGTGAGTTTGGCGTGTATGAAACGGCTATCCTGGGAATTTTGGCCAGCTCCAGCGGATGGGCAACTGCCGCCAGACGCTGTAAGGAGCTGGCGGGTGACAAGAAGGTTATATGCTTTGGTGCACGGCATGTTCATCCTGCCATTGCCCCTGTGATGGAAAGGGCGGCAATTGTTGGCGGTGTCGACGGCTGCAGCTGTATTTTAGGAGCTAAACTGGCAGGACAGGAGCCCATGGGTACCGTTCCTCATGCTGTAATGTTAATTATTGGGGATACTTTAAAGGTAGCTGAGTATTATCATGAAATAATGCCGCCTGAAGATCCACGTATTATTTTGGTTGACACTTTTAAAGATGAGGCAGAGGAAGCACTGCGTTTGGCAAAGGCACTACGTGAAAATTTACATGGGATTCGCTTAGATACACCTGGAGAACGTGGCGGTGTAACTCCGGGCTTAGTACGCGAAATACGGGCTAGATTGGATCAAGCAGGTTTCTCTCATGTAAAACTTTTTGCCTCCGGCGGTATTGATGAAACTCGCCTACCGGCATTGTCAGAAGCCGGTATTGATTCATTTGGTATAGGATCTTTTATTTCACGCGCGCCGGCAATTGACATGACCATGGACATTAAGGAAGTCGAGGGCCAGCCGGTAGCCAAAAGGGGTCGCATTCCCGGCATTACCGATACGCCTCGCTTGAAAAAAATTTTATAAGGCGGGGAAAATGATGGAACGGAGAAAAAAAGATTTGTACACTTTAACGGACTATATCTTGTTAAATGAATTGGTTTCAGACAATTATAGCCGGTTCTGCCTACAAAAAATAGCTGTAAAAAACGGTTTGCGCCTTGAAGATTTGTACAGAGCTGAGCAAAAGCTTGATGGTCCTTTGATGAGCAAAGATTTCGCCAGCCTAATTGTACAATTTTTAAATCAGCTCGGTGGTGGTCCATATGCCTGTCAAGTAAATGACGGAAAAAAACTAGAACTAATCAGCTACAGCTGTCCATTTAAACATTTTCTTAATAAATGCCCGGTTCTTTGCGACTTGGTCCTAAATACTTTGGGTAGTATAGCTGCCCGCAATTTTCCTTATTGCATAATTAACAGGATATCGAAGGAACAAGAAAAATCAGAATATTGTCAAGTGATATTTTATTTGGTCGAGACCGCTGAAGCCCGACAAGCGCCAGGCTTTATCTGCCAACCGGTTACAGATGTTTTAAGCGTTAGTGAGCTGCAAAAGATGCAGGCAAAGCTTTTGGCTAAAGATGTGCAGGAGCAAAAAATGCAGTGCCGGGAAATGGAAATAGAAAATCAATTGTGTGATGTAATTTTTTCAGATTTAAGGATAGGTGTTTTATCTGTAGACAGTACCAATGAAGTTATTTATTTAAATAAAGCGGCGGAAGAATTACTTACCAAGGAATGTTGGTCATCTTCAACCGGCCAAGCGTTAAAAAAAGTGGTAGCGGACACAATAAAAAACAAAAAAAGATACAACCAATATTTACTGCAGGTTTCCGAGCCAGAAGGGGAGCGGTACTATTCTGTTAATACTGCACCACTATTTAGTAAAAAGGGTGTTTTAGATGGTGCAGTTTGCGTTTTTCAGGATGTGACCAGGACTAAAAAAATGGAAAATGAGCTGCTGCAGTTAGAAAAATTTTCCCTTTTGGCTGAACTGGCAGCGGGAACAGCGCATGAAATTCGCAATCCCATTACCACGATGCGTGGTTTTTTGCAGATCTTGGCACAGGAGTTTAGTCCCGGGTCAAAAGGATATGAATATTGTTCTTTATTAATCGATGAAATTGATCGTGTAAATTTTATTATTAAAGAATTTTTACTGTTAGCAAAACCGGCGGCTCCTAATTTAAAAAAAATTGATATACATATTATTTTAGAAGAAATTTTGCTCTTAATTGAAAGTAAGTCTTTACTTGAAGATGTGAATATATATAAAAATTTATCTGCCCGTTTGCCGGCAGTTGAGGCGGATCCTGCCCAAATAAAACAGGTTTTCCTCAATATTGCCACCAATGCCATCCAGGCGATGCCAAACGGCGGCAATTTAACAATTACCACCGTGGTAGATAAGGACAAAGTGAGAGTCCAGTTTGCTGATACCGGTACCGGGATGACTGAAGCCCAGCTTAAAAAAATATTTAATCCTTTTTTCACCACCAAGGAGAATGGCACAGGTTTAGGCCTGACTATTTCTTACCGCATTATTGAGAGACATAATGGCCGGATTTTTGCAGAGAGTAAACCAGGGGAGGGTACTACTTTCACCATTGAGCTTCCTGCCGTTAAAGGCTAAAATAGTTTCAGCTTTAATTGGTTGGAAGCAAAAGCGAGTTAAGCCAAGCACGCAATTTGCGTGTTTTTTTTGTTTTAGGAAAACCCGCAGCTTCTGTGTAAGCGGCAGATTGTATAGGATGACTGAATCAAGGTAATTCTATTTAGTGCTGTATTGTAAGAAAATGGGGTGGTGCTGTTTTGACGGAACAGCGGGGAAAGCTAGTAATAATCGGCGGGGCTGAAGATAAAAAGGGTGAATGCAAAATTCTGCGCCGTTTCTTTGAGCTGGCCGGGGGAAGAAAGGCACATATAGTAATCCTTTCCACAGCCAGCTCCGACCCTCATGTAGGAATACAATATCAACGCATTTTTACCGGCTTTGGTGCTGAGGAAGTAACCGTCCTTGCCATTCAAAACAGAGAAGAAGCCGCCAATACTCGCTTTTGTGATTGTTTGAAAAATAGTACCGGTATCTTTTTTACGGGAGGGGACCAATTGCGCATAACAGGTATTTTGGGCGGCAGTGTGCTGGGAGGAGAATTAATTAAAAGTTACCAGCAAGGAACGGTAATTGCCGGAACCAGTGCCGGTGCTTCAGTTATGAGTGAGACCATGCTGGTAGGTGGCCTAGATGATGCCACGCCCAGCAAAGAAATCATTCGGATGGCACCTGGGCTTGGATTAATAAAAGACGTGGTGGTTGATCAACATTTTGCACAGCGTGGGCGCATAGGCCGCCTGCTGGCGGTTGTTGCCCATAATCCCTATATTTTAGGTATTGGTATCGATGAAGATACGGCCATTATTATTGATGGCACAGAAGAATTTGAGGTGGTGGGTTCCGGCACGGTTACAGTTTTAGACGGACGTCAAGTTACACATTCCAATGTTTCAGAATCCAGTCCCCAGCAGCCACTGGCTTTAATAGATGTAAAAGTACACATTTTGCCAAGCGAGTATCGTTTTAATTTAGACGAACGCTTTGTAACGATACCGTCAAGATAAGGAGGACATAAGGTTAAAAATGAAGATTGTGGAGCTGTATTTCTTCCCCGGGCGTAATATTTACAGCCACTACCCGGTTATGAAAATGCTGGTGGATTTAGATACAGTCAGCGATTTTTGTACCAATTCTGATCCTGCTTTTGCAAAACGCTTGCTGCAGCTTTTACCGGGGCTAAAGGAACATACATGTTCACGACGCCGTCCCGGCGGTTTTATAGAGCGGGTGATCGAAGGGACATACCTGGGCCATGTTATTGAACATGTATTTTTGGAATTACAAGAGCAAGCCGGCCTTGGTACAAAGTATGGCAAAACCTTTGCCGGCGAAGGCCGGTTTGTGGAAATTATCAGTGAGTACCGCTGTGAGCAGGCTGCACGTATCTTGGCAGCGGCTGCCGTAGATTTAGTGCAGGCGGTGATAAAAGGACGGTTCTATCAAGTACAAACAGCTATAAATGCGGCTAAAGAAGCTGCTGCACGCCACTTGCCGGGGCCGAGTACAGCTGCTATTTTGGCTGCAGCGGCAAAGCGCGGTATTCCTTACCAACAGCTTGCAGCCGGTACAAGTTTATACCGCTTGGGCACTGGTAAATATCAAAAACGCATTGAAGCCAGCCTAAGTGAAAGAACAGGCTGTATAGCCGTTGATATTGCCTGCAACAAAACAATCACGAAAAAAATTCTGGCCCAATACGGTTTACCTGTCCCTTATGGCGAAGTGGCATATTCAGTCAAAGAGGCTATGGCCATTGCTGCAAAAATAGGTTTTCCTGTTGCCATCAAGCCGGATACCGGCAATCAGGGCAAAGGAGTTTCTTTAAATCTCAGGAACATGGAAGAAGTTAAAGAAGCCTTTAGGCTGGCGTCGGCATTTAGCAGGGCCGTAATTGTCGAAAGATATCTTGTGGGTAGACATTATCGTTTATTGGTAGTAGGCGGTAAGCTAATTGCAGCAGCTGAACGAGTGCCTGCACATGTTATCGGCAATGGCAAAAATACCGTTTTGGAGTTGGTAGAACAGGAAAACAGCAATCCTTTACGGGGCAGCGGACATGAAAAACCTTTGACAAAAATACCGCTTGATGATCTTACTAAAACAGTTTTGCAACGTCAGGGCGTGAACTTGGCTACCGTTGTAGCAGATGGCAGGAAAATTTTTTTGCGCGATAATGCTAATTTGTCAACAGGTGGTACCGCTTATGACGTAACGGATATTGTGCATCCCAGTCAAGCTGAATTGGCAGTTAATGCGGCCAAATATATCGGCTTAGACATTGCCGGTGTCGATCTTGTCATGGAAAATATTGCCTTAGATGTTTCCAAGCAGGAAGGCGGCATAATTGAGGTAAATGCAGCGCCCGGCCTGCGTATGCATTTACACCCGGCAGGCGGAGAAAGCCGTGATGTGGGGCAGGCTATAGTTGATTCACTTTTTCCACCCCATCAGCCGGTACGTGTTCCCGTTTTTAGTGTTACCGGAACAAATGGGAAAACAACTACTGTCAGAATGTTAGAATATGTTATGCGGCGCCTGGGCTTATTTACAGGCATGTGCTGTACCGATGGCCTATACTATAATGGGGAAAAGGTAAAGGCCGGAGACCTGACGGGACCGGCCGGCGCCGGTGCCGTGTTGGCGCATCCAGAAGTGGAGGTCGCCATTTTGGAAACAGCACGCGGCGGAATAGTAAGGCGCGGTTTAGGATATGATCTGGCAGATGTGGCTGTGATTTGCAATGTTCGTGAAGATCATCTGGGGCAGGACGGCATCGAATGTTTAGAGGATCTGTTGCATGTCAAAAGCTTGGTGGCAGAAGCGGTTTATCGGGAAGGGACGGTTGTTCTTAATGCTGATGAGCCGCATGTTAACCGCCTGGCAGAAAGGGCTTGGTGCAATATAATTTATACCAGTTGCCAGGAAGATAATATTGTTGTCAGGCGTCATTTGGGTCAAGGCGGACGAGCAATTTTTATCAGACGCGGTGCCATTCTGGCGGCCCAGGGCAGCCGTGCCATGCTGGTCGGGCGTGTGCGCGATTTTGCAGTGACTTTAAATGGCCATGCCATTCACCAGGTGGAAAACTTATTGGCGGCTTTAGCTGCTTGCTGGGGCTATGGTTTGTCACCGCGGCAGGCCGGGCTTTACCTGCGAAAATTTACTTCTTCTCCCCAGGACAATCCCGGCAGGGCAAATTTATTTCATGCTGGCGGGGTTAATATTTTAGTAGATTATGGACATAACCCGGATGGCTTTGCTAAAATAGGCGAGCTGGTTAAAAAAATACGGACTGGCCGCACTTTGGCTGTGGTGGGAGTGCCGGGGGATCGTAGCGATAAATTAATAATTAAAGCAGGCAAAGTGGCAGCACAGTACTTTGATTTTCTATTTTTAAAAGAAGATGAAGACCTGCGCGGCCGCCAAGTCGGTGAGGTGGCAGCACTTTTGAAAAAAGGTGCCCTAGCTGCAGGAAAAGATGCAGCTCAAATTTCATTTTTGCCTGCGGAAAAGGATGCCATTAGAGCAGCTTTAAAAATGGCTGCTAGCGGTGATTGGGTGGTAATTTTCTATGAAAAATTGGAATCAGTTCTGGCGGAAATAAATGCTTGGAAGGCAACGAAAAAAGCTACAGAGGAGGTTATATCACAGCAAGAGGCTGTGCCATCTTTTCATTCCGGTGTTTTAACTTAGCAGGAATTTAAAAAGCAATGGCGAATATTGTGCAGCATATGAGGCAAAAGCAGGTCATTGAAAAGGCGTATGCCAAAATTAATCTGGTATTGAGGGTGACGGGTAAAAGGGCAGATGGTTATCATGATTTGTTGACGGTATTTCAAAGCTTGGCACTTCATGACGTGCTGACATTTTCTCAAGCTAACCCTGATGAAATTATTTTAGAGACCAACCTTCCCGGACTGTCAACTGCAGCAGACAATTTAGTTTGGCGTGCTGCCGTAAAATTAAAAAACTTTTATGGTGTGCGAGAGGGAGTCCATATTAAACTGCAAAAAAACATTCCCGTTGCTGCAGGTTTGGGGGGAGGCAGCAGTAATGCTGCTGCAGCTTTGCGCGGGCTGTTGCGCTTTTGGCGACTTCCCCGGGAATGGACTGTTCTGCAGAAAATAGCAGTGCAGTTAGGGTCCGATGTGCCTTTCTGTCTGCAGGGGGGCACAGCTTTAGGTACAGGGCGTGGTGAAAAGCTGCGCACCTTAAAGCCACTACCTTTTTTTTATGTGGTCTTGGCAAATCCGGGTTTTGCCGTTTCTACCGCGGCTGTTTACCAAGCCTTAGGAGCCGACGAAATAGAGGAAGGGGCAAATATCTCCGGAATGCTGCAGGCTATAGAAGCAGGCAATCGCCAGGATATAATTAGCCACTTGTCCAATACTTTGGAGCTACCTGCCTTTCGGCTTTATCCTGAGATTAAGACCTTAAAGGAGGAAATGGAGAAAACAGGGGCGGTGGCATTGATGAGCGGCAGTGGGGCTACTGTTTTTGCTTTATTTACAACAAAACAGGCTGCCACTGCGGCGAAAGCAGCTTTAGAGAAGAAAGCGCAATGGGTGCATTTGACAAAGACATATGCGGGCAGCGGGCCGGAGGTAAATTATGTTTGATGTAATTATATTAGCTGGAACAGCAAAGCCTTCAGAACTTACAATCAGCGAAAATGTTCAGAATAAAGCTTTTTTACTGATTAACGACAGGACAATGCTAGAGTTTGTTATTACAGCATTGCGGCAGGTAAGTGAGGTTAACCGTATTGCCGTGGTTGGTCCACAGGCGGAATTGACGGCGCTGGCAGAAAAGTTTACAGGATTAACTGTTGTACCGGAAGGTAAAAATATTGTGGAGAATGTGCAGCGGGGAGCTGCCGCTTTACAAGCTAAACAGCACTTTTTAGTTGCTTCTGCCGATATTCCTTTCCTTACAGCTGCTGCTGTGGAAGATTTTTTAGCGTCTTGCCGCCCCTATACCGCTGATTTGTATTATCCCATTGTCAGGCGCATTGATAATGAAGGCCGTTTTCCCGGGGTAAAGCGTACTTATGCTAAGCTTCGTGACGGTGAGTTTACGGGCGGAAATATATTTCTTGTTAGTCCAAACTGTTTAGAGCGGGTGTTGCCGCGTTTAGAGCAATTTTTTGCCCTGCGCAAAAGCCCTCTCCGTTTAGCGGCGACTTTAGGCTGGGGCTTTGTTTTTAAATTTCTCACTCAACGCCTGACTATCGCAGAACTGGAAAAGCGATTTTCAGTTCTCTTTGCCGTTGATGGCAAAGCCGTTATTTCTGGCTTTCCGGAAATTGCGACGGATGTAGATAAACCATCAGATTTGCTGCTTGCAAGGCAGCAGTTAAAGTAAAAAATACGCGGCCTACGCAGATCTAAAAGACACAACTTGCCTTATTATGCTAATAATCCCTAAAATTTTTAGGGAATAATCCTGCTGATATCAGTGGTTTTGTCACATCACGGGGGATTTAGCCGAATACTTTACTTTGTGGATATTTAACAAAATTAAATATTTTCCCAGTAAAAAGCAGGATTTATCTTTTTTACGTGGAAATAGCAAAAATACAGACTTGTGGCGGGAAAGGCGGTGAGTGAGTATGAAAGTAACAGACGTCAGAATCAGAAAAATTAATCATGAAGGCAGAATGAAAGCAATTGTTTCTATTACTTTGGACGATCAGTTTGTGGTGCATGATGTGCGCGTGATTGAAGGTAACAATGGGCTGTTTGTGGCTATGCCGAGCAAACGCACTCCGGATGGAGAATTTAAGGATATTGCACATCCCATTACTTCGGAAACACGTGAGATCATTCAGTCAGCAGTTTTACTGGCTTATAATGAAGTATTGGAAAAGGAACTGGTTGGTGCATAACGGAGCAGCCATGCTCCCGTTTTTTTTTTGCCCTAAAATGTGCCTGTAAGAGAAATTTATAGAGATTCCAGTGTTAGTGTAAAATTACTATAGGTATTTAGAAGGGAATTGACTTCTAATTACAGAAAAAGACTTCACCGTCCTGTTCGGGGACGAGTAACTAAAAACTAGTCACTCAAGAGGTGAAGTCTTATGCAAT
>JAAZIQ010000031.1 GCA_012800795.1 Bacillota bacterium | reverse complement strand
TTTATGACGCAAAAGGTTGTTGACGATGAGGGCAGACATAGTAGGCTGTCCACCAGGCATCACCCTGGTGGTGCCTTTGATGCCATAATTCATGTCGGCGGAGGCTCATTGTCAACAGCACCGTAACACCGTGGAATAAATGTGATTTCGAGTGGGCGTCCTTTCAGGATTGGTGAAATTATTTTTTCCCTACAGTGGGTTGACACTATCAAAAAAGGAAAAAACAGTTGATTTTTGTTGTGAGTGGTTGTATAGTAGTAAAGGTGACTTTTAGCTGAATGGCAGGTGCAGCAATGGATAAATTAAAATGTCTTGAGTATCAGTTGGAATTGGAAAGACGGCGTTTGCATTTGTTGGCAGAAATGTACGGGTTAGGAAGCAAGCAAGTTTTGGTGCAAAGCAGGCGAATTGACTGGCTGCATAATCATATTAATAAGCTTGCCTTTGAAAGAAGCGAAGTTAGTCTTAGGCTCTGTAGTAGGGAAGATTGTCTGACCTGTCAGTTTGTGGCTGCTGATAAACATTTTGCAGATTAAATAAAAAGGCTTGGATGAGATTCCAAGCCTTTTTGGTTTATGTATCTTTTTTCTCCGGCCGGGGAATAACGGGTTGGGTGTTTTTTGTGAGGGCTGCCGCCTGATTGGCTGCTTTAATGGCAGCATGAACTTCTTCACGATGTACTGAAATGGCAGGCGGAGCGATGATCCACAGTTTAACATATTCTCCTTTTACTTCAAGTACCTTGACAATGATGTTGTCGTCAATGATTAGATTTTGGCCGGGTTTTGCGCATTAAAATGAGCATGTTCTTCCTCCTAGCCGCAATTGCGGCGTTGTTCGGGAGGGAAAAGATAATGACGTGTGGTGAAGTTGGATTCATAAAGTACGATTTGTTTTGCCTTTTTCTGCGTTGGGTTGATAAAAAGCGGACCTAGCAGATTGGCTGTCATATTCTGCGGTTTGGCCGCAAGGGTAATGATTAAATACACGTCCCATTTTCCCAAATTATCCTCATTTTCCCCTATATTCGTCATAAGATAACTTTTTACCTGCTGCAGATAGCCGGGAAAAAAGTATTCAGGTTTGGTTAAGAGGAATTTGGGGCCGTCTTCGGCATCCAGCCAATAAAAATAAGGATTATCAGCAATGGGAAGAAATGTATAAGTATCTATTTCTTCAAAACCTGCAAGAGGAGGATTCATTTTTAAGGTTAGCTGCGTAGTAGCGGTCATTTCTTTACACCACCTTTTCTAGTTACCTGAGAAAATCAATCAGGCTGGGTACCATGATTCTAGCTCCGGCAGCAAGGGAGGCATGGTAGAGTGTTTGCATTGTGGAATAATACATAAAGGTTTCGGCAAAATCAATATCTTCCAGTTGTGAGCGCAGTGCAGTGATATTTAGCTTTTCCAGGGAAGTCTTTTTTTGCGATAATTCCAAACCGTTACTGATGGCGGCTAGGGCAGCGCGTTTATCTAAGATGGCATTAATGCTGGCGGAGATATTTCCTAGTTGGGTATTAATGGCATCTATGTCATCATTATTAAGGGCGGCTGCCAGCTGATCTAAATGTTCAAAGATTCCTGTGTCCACAAAAAGCGACTGGCCGTCAATATTGCCTTTTATAGTAACATTAGGTGCTATTTCCCACTGCAGTGCACCTGTGTCGCCATGGTAGACAACGCTGGTGGGCTCTGTGGCCAGGAGACTTTTGTCACGGGTAAAGGGAACGGTGGTTGTTTGGTGGCCGGCAAAAAGATAACGGCCGCCTAAACTGGAATTTCCCATTTGTATCAAGACGCCAATCAGTTCGTCTATCTCCATGGCAATGGCTTGGCGCGCAGCAGAGGATTTGCTGCCGTCGGCTCCGGAAACAGCTAGTTCCCGGGCGCGCTGCAGTACATCATTGATGCCTGCTAGGGCATCTTCCGTTGTTTCGACCCAGGCTTTGGCGGCATCTATATTGCGCTGATATTGTTCATTTTGCTGTAGAGAGGCGTTATAGCCCATAATGCGGGTAATTTTTACCGGGTCTTGTGACGGCCTGGTAATGGCTTTCCCTGAAGAGAGCATATCTTGATATTGGCTCATGCGCCATAAGTTGCGGTTCACGTTACGAATGACTGTATTGGCAATTAGCTTGTGAGTAATGCGCATTTTTTGACCTCCCTTTAACGTATCATGCCGTTAATTAAGGTATTATAAATTTCATCAAGTGTGGCAATAAACCGCGCGGCAGCTTGGTAGGCCAACTGGAACTGTACCATATTGGCCATCTCTTCATCCAGTGAAACTCCAGAAATGGACAGGCGGCGGTTTGTCATTAATTCCAGCATGGCAGTTTGATTTTCTTTCATTCTGCTGCTTTCCTGAGCATCTACGCCCAGGCGGGAAATGGTATCACGGTAGAAATATTCCAAAGTGGTGGAGCCTTGATCATCCTGAACCAGGCGGTCTTTAAGGTCGGGAGCGTCTAAATCCAGACGAAAACGGCTGTTACGCAGCTGCGCAATGGCCACGGCATTGCTGCCGTCTCCCGGTTTTGCCGTGCTTGGATTATCTGGATCGGGTAAAGCTGCGGCGATTTTGGCCGGGTCGCTGCTGATTTCTGAATTAACCCGCAGGTTTTGCAGGTCCGTACCCTGGAAAAAATCAAGGCCGGCTTCGCCGTTTAAGTCAATACCCCGCTGGTGGGCATTATTTACGGCATTAACAATGCCCCAGGCCATGATTTCAAAATCCTGCAGATAGCGGCGCAGATTTTCGTCGTGTAATTTAATCAGGCCGTAGATTTCGCCGTTACCAAGATCTACTTCCTGATTATCTTTGGCCCAGGCGATTTTAGGTGCCAAGGTCCAGCTGCCATCTGTGCCGCCGGAGACTGTTTTTAGTTCATAGGAGATATTCTCATGCACCAGGGGGCGTCCGGCCACATAGACATTAATGCTGCCGTTGGTGGAAACGGTTAAGTCGAAGTCTATGATTTCTGCCAGCTGTTCCAATAGCAGGTCACGGCGGTCCATTAAATCACTGGGCTGGTCATTACGTGCCACCAGATTGGTAATTTGTTGGTTTAAATCACTGATTTGGGCAGCTAAACTATTAACTTCGCTAATTTTCAGTTCAATATTGGCTCTGATGTCGTCACGTACACTTATTAAACTGCTGGCGGTGTGCCGGATGGTATTAATGAGGAAATTGGCATTTTCAATAACTGCGGTCCGGGCAGAAGAGCTTTCAGGGTTAATGCTTAATTCCTGCCAGCTGTCAAAGAAAGTACTGAGGACGGCGTTGACGCCGCTTTCTGTCGGTTCCATGAAAATTTGTTCTATTTGTTCCAAGTAAGCGCTGCGCGCTTTCCACTGCCCCAGGGTATGCTGTTCTTGACGGATTTGCCGGTCTAAAAAGGCATCGCGAATGCGGGCTATTTCATCCACCAGTACACCGGTGCCCAGCATTCCCTTTTGGGCGTAGGTTAGAGCCGCAGTCGGCGTCATGTGGGCAACTTGGCGGCTGTAGCCGGGCGTATTGGCATTGGCAATATTATGGGAAGTAACTTCCAAAGCTTTTTGCTGTGCCTGCATGCCCAGGCGGGCAATATTTAAACCAAAAAAAGTAGACATGGTTTTTTCCTCCTCTAACTGTCAGGCCAGATGGCTGACAATGGTGTTATCTTCCTGTTTTTTGTTGCTTACATTACCTTTATTGTCATATTGTTTTATGGTGGGAAAAACTTTTTCTTTCAGGAAGTCAAAATAGGCCAGTTCTGTTTTGATTAATAAGGTGTTGGTGGTGTTGAGGGCTTTTAATTCCTGCAGACTGTTTTTCAGGGAATGACGCAGCGCTTCCAGCACTTCTTTTTTATCCCCGGCGGCAGTATCAGCCAGGGAGCTTAAATTGGTTGCGTCTGTGAGCGCTTGTCTTTCTTTTTCCAGTTCTATCAGCTGTTTTTGCAGTTCGTTTTTTTGTTTAATGCTGGCTTTGATCAGTTCGATATTACGGGCCATAATGGCTTCCTGTTCTTGCTTGCTTATACCAATTAATTCATTTAGCGTATGCTGCTGTTTTTTCAGGACACGCAACAGTTTTTCCACAGATAAAACCTCTTTTCCCTTTTACTTCATTATTGCTATCGACAAATGACGGCGAGACTTTAGTAAAAAAAACAAGATGGCAGTGCCATCTTGTTTTAGGGCATTAGTTTAATTGCTTCACTCCAGCTGTCTTTTAATTCCTGCAGCAACCGCTCCACTTCCAAAAGCGGTTCTCTTGTTTTTTTCAGGTTGGCCTCTACCAGGCGGCGGTGCATATAGTCATAAAGCTGATATAAATTTTGGGCAATGGTGCCTTGGCTTAAATCTAAATTCAGCATTAATTCGGTAATAATATCTTGTACCTTAATGATGTTGCGGTGGCATTCTTCAATATTTTTTTCCCCTAAAGCGGTTTGTGCCTGTTTGAGAAATTTTAAAGCGCCGTTATAAAGCATCAGGACCAACTTAGCGGGCGAGGCCGTTTTCACCATGTTTTGCTGGTACTGCTGATAAGGATTGGTAATCATTTTAATTGCCTCCATTAGCGTTTATCATCTAGCAGCAGCCCGACTAAACGGTCAATTTGGGCTGCCAGATCCAACATTTTTTGCGGGGGAATTTCTTTTATTACTTCGTTTGTTATTAAATCGACCACTAGAAACATATAGCGGTTTGATTCTTCGTGCAGTTTAAAGCGAAAACCTATATTAAAAGCTTCCACTTCTTGATTTAGCTGCTGCAGTGTACTTTCAATTTCAATTTCGGCAAGGGCGGGATTTTCTTCTAAAGCAGTTTTTGTTAAGTTGTTTTTTTCTTTTCTTGCCTGTATATTTGTCTGGCTTACCATATAAGTTTCCTGATGCCGGTCGATGGTCTGGGTGGGATGGATTTTCATAGCAATCACCTCTGCTTTTATCCGGTACTTTTCGTTATCTATGTTTTCGGTCGGAGCTTGGCAAAACTTTAGGGTTTTTTTATTTAGAAAAATAAAAACCGACTATTAAGAAATGTTATGCATTTCCGATATAAAAAAGAGGATAAAATGACTAAAATGAGGTGAGCTGTATGAAAATTGGAATTGTCGGGGGAGGGCATGGTGGTCTGGCCGTACTGACGCTGCTTTTAACCATCCCCGAGGCTGAAGTGATGTGGGTTTCAGATGTAAAACATGATGCGCCGGCATTGGTGAAGGCGCGTGAGGTGGGAATAACTACCTGTGATGATTTTATCCCATATTTGCAGGATTCAAATTTGGAAATGGTAATTGAAGTGACGGGATCTGATGCTGTAAAGGAACAAATTTTTGCCCATAAAAAGGAGGGGGTGGCTGTAATTGAGGCCTCCGCCGCCAAGCTTTTGATTACAATTGTGGAACATAGAGAGGAGTTTAACCGCCGTCTGGCCAGCAATGCGGAAGAATTGGCTAAACATATTGTGCAAATTAATGATTCGGCTCAATTGATACGCAACAGTATGCAGCAGCTGGCGGAAGAAGCGGAAAAATTGGCTGATTACAGTGAAACCCTTGCCAGCACATCTCAGGCTGCGACCTCAGAGGCAGAGAAAACGGAGGAAATTTTAGGCATTATTGAGGGGATTGCCAAAACAACCAAGATAATTGGCTTAAATGCCGCCATTGAAGCTGCCCGTGTTGGTAAAGCCGGTCAAGGTTTCTCGGTGGTGGCGGCGGAGATTCGCAGATTGGCGGAAGATTCAGGCCAGTCAACACAGAAAATTGCCGATATTATTCACAATGTTAAAAAATATATGCAGAATATTCACGGTGGTATTGACCAGGCCAAAGTTATTACCCAAAACCAGGTTGAGGCAACGGAAGAAGTATTGTCGGCTTTGGAAACATTGGCCGAAGTTTCTGTACGCCTGCGGCAGCTTTCTCAAAACTTACTGCAGCTTTAATAATTTAATTTATTAACTGTTTATTAAATAATTTTATGGTATCTAAAGTGTCTGCAGTAATATGCCGATACTTGTCGTAATAAAGCCTAAATAATAGGGGTTGTAGGTTTTAAGCGAAGAAAAATTTGCAGAGAGAGTGAGTGGAATGGCAAGAGTATTAGTTGTTGATGACGCAGCTTTTATGCGGATGGCAATTAAAAATATGCTGGAAAACCACGGCTATGAAATAGTGGGAGAAGCGGAAAACGGCGCCGTTGCCGTGCAGAAATATCAGGAATGCCGGCCTGATCTGGTGACAATGGATATTACCATGCCGGAAATGAACGGTTTGGAAGCTTTAAAGGCCATTATGAAAATTGATCCCAATGCGGTAGTTGTAATGGTTTCGGCCATGGGCCAGGAGGCCATGGTCAAGGAAGCAATTATGAGCGGGGCAAAATCTTTTATTATTAAACCTTTTAAAGCCGACCATGTTTTAGAAACCATCAGAAAAGTTTTGTCGTAAAGGGGGGTGCGAAATGAGTGCGCAGGATAATGAACAGATGCTTGAGATGTATTTTTTTGAAACGGAGCAAAACCTTGAGCAGCTGGAAACCTTAATCCTTTCCGGAGAAAAAGGGACAGGCTTTACTGAAGACACATTAAATGAACTGTTTCGCCTGATGCATACCATAAAAGGCTCCTCCGGTATGATGTCTTATCAGAGCCTGGCTTCTGTGGCACACCATTTGGAGGATCTTTTGCATTATCTTCGTGAACGGCAGCCGGCGTCTGTTGACTATTCCATTCTTTCGGATTTAGTTTTGGAAGGTATAGACTTAATGAAGGTTGAGCTGCAGAAAATTAAAAACGGTGATCAGGCAGACGGCGATGTGGCGCCGCTGGTGAAAAACATTAAAGAATACCTGCAGCTTTTAAAGGAGCAGAATAATGCAGAGTCGGAAGCGGCAGCAGCTTTGGCTCAGCCTGACCATACTAATGATTTTGGTGCCGAAGCCGATGCTGTTATTTATAAAGCTGTGGTTCATTTTGCCGCCGATTGTGCCATGGAAAATATGCGGGCCTATTCCTTGGTCCACAATTTACAGGAAGCAGTCAATATACTGCGGTTTTTTCCGGAAGATTTAGAAGCAGATGAAAGTTCGGAAATTATTCAAAGGGAAGGCTTTACTGTTTATCTGCAGTCTGAATTGGAGCCGGAGCAGATTAAAGAATTATTTATGCAGACGCCCTTTTTAAGGGAGCTGGAGTTTACCGTGGCCGATTTTGGTTCAGCGGAAAAGGCGGCGGATAATGGGGCGCAAAATCAAAAGCACAATAACCATACTGCCGCCAACAATAACAGTGTTATCAGTGTAAGCGTCAGTAAATTGGATAAATTAATGGATTTGGTGGGCGAGATGGTGATTGCCGAATCCATGGTGGTTCAAAATCCCGATTTAAACGGTTTGGAACTGGAGAATTTCGAAAAGGCGGCGCGTCAACTGCATAAAATTACCAGCGAGCTACAGGATTTGGTGATGTCAATCCGCATGGTGCCGCTGGCCACTACTTTTCATAAAATGCAGCGCCTTGTGCGCGACATGAGCAAGCAGCTACAAAAAGATATACAGCTGCAGCTTATAGGCGAACAGACGGAAGTAGATAAAAATATTATCGAACATATTAACGATCCCATTATGCATTTAATTCGTAATGCTATTGACCATGGGCTGGAAACGGCAGAGGAAAGGGAGGCCCAGGGCAAACCTGCTACCGGTAGCATTACATTAGAAGCTAAAAATGCCGGCAGCGATGTGCTTATTTTGGTTAAAGACGACGGCCGGGGTTTAAATAAAGATAAAATTTTGGAACGGGCTTTAGAGCACGGCTTGCTTACAAAGGCACCTGCCGAAATGACGGAAAAGGAAATTTATGAGCTGATTTTTCTTCCGGGTTTCTCCACTAAAGACGATATTACGGAGTTTTCAGGCCGCGGCGTAGGAATGGATGTGGTGGCAAATAATTTGAAGATGGTGGGAGGTTCCGTTTCCGTCTCCAGCGCGCCGGGGCAAGGAACTGTCTTTACGTTAAGGATTCCGCTGACGCTGGCAATTATGGACAGCATGAATGTTAAAGTCGGTGATTGCTGTTACACCATTCCCATCATTAACATTAAAGAGTGCCTGCGCCTGCAGCATCATACTTTGGTTAATGACACGGAAGGTTATGAGATGCTGATGGTGAGGGGAGAATGTTATCCCATTATTCGACTGCACCAGCATTTTAAGATAAAAAATGCCGTTACCGATTTGGATAAAGGCGTTTTGGTGATGGTGGAACACGATAAAAAGAGCTTCCTGCTCTTTGTGGATGAACTATTGGGGCAGCAGGAAGTGGTAGTCAAGGCACTGCCGACTTATATTAAGGAAAGGCATAAAAGCAAAACCATCAGCGGCTGCACCCTTCTGGGTGACGGCAGCATTAGCTTGATTTTGGATGTGGGCGGTTTTGTACAGTAAGGACAAATTAGGGAAAGGAGTTGTGAAAGATGGCAAAAATGGCTGCACAAGATTGGATGAGCGGAGAGGAAGAAGATACGCAGAAAGGTAAATATTTAACCTTTGCCTTGGGTAAGGAAGTTTACGGTATAGAAATAAGATATGTGACGGAAATTATCGGGATTCAGCCTATTACTGAGGTTCCGGAAATGCCAGATTATATTCGCGGCATCATTAATTTACGTGGGCAGATTGTCCCGGTCATGGATGTCCGTTTACGCTTTAAAAAGGAATTTAGAGAATATGACGACCGCACCTGTGTAATAGTCATTGAATTTGATGATATTGCCATGGGTTTAATAGTGGATTCAGTGGAGGAAGTACTTTCTATTCCGGATGAGGATATTGTCAGTCTGCCGGAGATTAAACAGAGCACCAACCGCTATATTAAGAGCGTAGGTAAGGTCGGTGACGAAATTAAGCTGCTGTTGGACTGCAGCAAATTATTGACGGAAGATGAGATGGAAAGCCTGGCAGAAATACAGAGCTAGATAATACGGGTAAAGGAAGGGTTAAAGATGAAAATTGCTACGAAATTTATTATCGGCTTTTTAATAGTCGCCTTCCTGGCAGGGTTGGTGGGCTATGGGACAAGGACACTTGTTGAAAATGAAATTACCATGTCATTATCTGACAGGGCCTTTATTACCCTCGCAGCCCTTATTATCCTGGCCGCGGTGGCAGCCATTGCGGTGGGAGTGATAATTGCTACTTCCATTCAAAAACCGTTAAATAAAATAGTGGCGGCTGCCTGTGATATTAGTCAAGGAATTGTTGATGTGGAAATTGATACCGGTGCCAAAGGTGAGATTGGTGAATTGTCCCATGCCTTTGCGCAGGTTATAAAAACCGCAAAAGAACAGGCTGCCGTCATTGCTCAAATTGCACAAGGAAATTTAGCTGTGGAAGTTACCCCCAGATCCGATCAGGACATGCTTAATCTGCGGCTGCAGGAAATGTTGAGAGAGCTGAGGGATTTAATTGATGAAATAGATTCCTTGGCCCAGGCGGCAACGGCCGGAGATTTAAGCGTGCGCGGCGATGAGGAGAAATTTCAGGGGGATTTTCGCAAAATTGTGCAGGGTGTTAATCAGACCCTGGCTGAGACTACACGTCCCATTACCGAGGCCCTTGCCGTTTTAGAGCAGGTGGCGGAAGGTAATTTACAGGTTATGGTGGAGGGCGATTATCAGGGTGATCATGCGTTAATTAAAGACGCCATCAATAAGAGCCTTAATGCATTTAATGAAGTGCTGAATAATATTCTTGTTGCTTCGCAACAGGTGGCAGCGGGAGCCAAGCAAATTTCTGACGCCAGTATGGCTTTATCACAGGGAGCCACGGAACAAGCCAGTTCCATTGAACAGCTGACAGCTTCTTTGGAAGAAATTTTGGCCCAGACCAAACAAAATGCGGCCAATGCCAGTGAGGCAAATCTGGTGGCAGGTACGGCCAGGGAAAATGCCCTGCAGGGTAATAAGGAAATGGAAGCAATGCTGGAGGCCATGCATGAAATAAATGAGTCTTCCAACAATATTTCCAAGATTATTAAGGTTATCGACGAAATAGCATTTCAGACTAATATTTTGGCTCTTAATGCCGCCGTGGAAGCTGCCCGGGCCGGCCAGCACGGCAAAGGCTTTGCCGTCGTGGCGGAGGAAGTGCGCAATTTAGCCGTCCGTTCTGCCAATGCGGCCAAGGAAACGACTGAGCTTATTGAGGGTTCCATTGAAAAGGCCGATGACGGCACGCGCATTGCCCAGCGTACAGCCGAGGCCTTTAATGAGATTGTGGAAAATATTGCGCAGGCAGCTAAACTGGTGGAGCAAATAGCCATTGCGTCCAATGAACAGGCTATAGGCCTGGCACAGATTAATGAGGGAGTTATGCAAATTTCACAAGTGGTACAAACAAACTCCGCTACTTCAGAGGAAGGTGCCGCTGCCAGTGAAGAATTGGCCAGCCAGGCTGAGATGCTGCGTCAGCAGGTGGCCGGTTTTAAATTAAGGGAGCAGACACAGGATGCCTTGCCGGAAGATGATCTGGTAGATGATGCTGCCGCTGAAAGCGCTGAAGAGTCGGAGGAAGAGGAAGTTCTGGCTTTACCGGCAGAAGCGGAGGCCGAGGAGACAGATGTGGAAGAAACCGGCGGCAATGGGCTGGCGGCAGTGGCGGAAGATGACTCCTTGGAAGAAGCAGGAGTGGAGGATCTATCCCTGCCGGAAGCAGCAGCGACGGCTGAACCGCGAATACTTTTAAGTGATCAGGAATTTGGCAAGTATTAAAGCCGGGAGGAAGATGATAGATGGTGTTGCCCAATCCTAAGGTGGGTAGGGAATGCTCAATATAACGTCAGAAGAGTTTGCAAAATTGGCGGCATACATTCAGGCCAATTATGGTATTCATCTCAAAAAAGAAAAAAAGACTTTACTAACTGCGCGGCTACAGGGCATTTTAGCAAGCAAGAACTTTAAAAATTTTACCGAGTATTATGAGTATTTGCTGCAGGACCGCACCGGCCAGGCAGCCGCAGAATTGGTAAATAAAATTACCACAAACCATACTTATTTTATGCGGGAACCGGAACATTTTTATTTCTTCCGCGATCAGGTGTTGCCGGAAATAAAAGCGCAATGCAGGCAGAAGGATTTAAGAATCTGGTGTGCTGCCTGTTCCACCGGGGAAGAAGCTTATACCTTAGCCATGATTATAGATGAATTTTTTGCTGCGGAAAAACATAGCTGGGATACCAGAATTTTGGCTACTGATATTTCTTCCCAGGTCTTGGAGGTGGCGCAGGCAGGGATTTACACGGCAGAGCGAATTAATCCGCTTCCAATTGAGTGGCAAAGAAAATATTTTCAAAAATTGCCGGACAATAAAGTTAAAGTAGTTGACCGAATACGCCAAGAAATCATTTTTCGCAGATTTAATCTAATGGAAAAAGTCTATCCTTTTAAAAAGAAATTTCAGGTGATTTTTTGCCGCAATGTCATGATCTATTTTGATCTGCCCACAAAGAATAGCTTGGTAGAAAAATTTTATGAACAATTACAGCCGGGAGGTTACTTGTTTGTGGGGCATGCAGAAGCATTAAACAGGGAAACAACTAAATTTCAGTATGTTAAGCCGGCCGTTTACCGTAAAATTTAATTGTACCAGGGAGAAAGACAATGGAGGCAAGAAAGAAAATAAGAGTATTGGTAGTTGACGACAGTGTGGTAGCACGTGAAGTCATAGCCAAGGGGCTGGCTGAGGATGCGAGAATAGAAGTTGTGGCCAAAGCGATGGACGCTTTTGATGCACGCGACAAAATTCTTGCATTCCGTCCCGATGTCATGACTTGTGACATAGAAATGCCTAAAATGGATGGGATTGAATTTATCAGGCGGCTTTTACCGCAGTATCCTCTACCGGTAATTGTAGTCAGTAGCATTAGTTATGCAGTTTTTGATGCTTTAAATGCCGGTGCCGTCGATTTTGTGGCCAAGCCTAATTTAGGTTCACCGGAAGAGCTGGATAATTTTCTCCGCCAGTTAAGGGAAAAAGTTAAAATTGCGGCAGAAGCAAAGCCGGCTTTTCTGCTGCCTGCCGGCAGCCGGAGAATTAAAGAGAGGAAAGATTTTGCGCGGGATCTAATCATTGCCATTGGAGCTTCGACGGGCGGCACCGAAGCTATTTATCAGCTGTTGAAGGGGCTGCCGCCAACGGTGCCCGGCATAATAATAGTGCAGCATATACCACCTGTTTTTTCGCGTATGTTTGCGGAACGCTTAAACCAGCAATTACCTTTTACTGTTAAGGAAGCAGCAGAGGGGGATTATGTGGAAGCGGGCAAAGTTTTAATTGCGCCGGGCGATCATCATCTGCGGGTTAACAAGGTGGGGAATCGCTATCAGGTCAATTTAGACCGGCATGGAGAAAAGGTGTGCGGTCATCGGCCTTCTGTAGACGTTTTATTCTCATCCGTGGCACAGGCTGCCGGGGATAGGGCCATCGGCATTATCCTGACAGGCATGGGTTACGATGGTGCTAAAGGACTTTTGGCCATGAAAAGAAAAGGAGCACGCACCATCGGTCAGGATGAACAGACTTCCGTGGTTTATGGGATGCCCAAAGTAGCCTTTGAATTGGGAGCCGTAGATAAGCAGCTGCCGCTGCAGCAAATTCCCCGCACTTTATTATCGATGATAGGCAGGTGATGGCCCTGGAGATAATTGTTGGAATCGGTGAATATGCAGTAACCAATACTGCTTCTGTTATAAAAACTTTTGCTCTTGCCACATGTGTTGCCGTGACTGTTTACAGCCCGCGCCGCAAGGCGGCCGGCATGGCGCATATTGCTTTGCCTGCTCCTTCTCCTGATTTAGGGGAAGTTAAACGCCCTGCTTATTATGCTACGACCGGGATTCCCTTATTAATTCAGGAGATGCAGACAAAATTTGGCTGTGTAAAAAAAGAACTGATTGTTAATCTTTTTGGCGGCGCCATTTCCGGCCACACTTTTGACACTTTTAATATCGGGGAAAAAAATATTGCCATGGCAAAAAAAGTATTGTCCCAGCTGCAGCTGCCAATTGCAAAGGAAGAGGTGGGCGGTAGGGTAAGCCGCACTCTTATTTTGGATGTAAAGACAGGCATGGTACAAATTTATACACAACCACTTTTACTGAGGGAATAATTCAGCAAGGGAATTGGCAAAAAGGAAAAATTTATGAAGTTATGAGGTGACACGATATGCAAACCTTATATGGAAAAGAAGCATTAAATGCTTTGATTGCAGTTTTGCCCATTGTGATTCAGGCCCTGCCGGATGATATGGCCCTATTCGTGACTGATGGGAAAAAATATTTGCAAGTTGCTGAGGGACCGGAACTTTCTACGGGGATAGAATTGGGATCAGAAATTTTAGGTAGAGCAACAGCTGTTTGTATGGAAGAAAAGCGCAAAACAGTTTATCATGTTCGTCAAGGAGTACCTTTTAAAGGCGTCAATATCCCCGTCATGGATGAAAATGGTGAGCCGGTTGGAACTTTAATTTGCGCCATTGGACGTAAAACGCAGCAAGAAGTTAATCAAGGTGCACAGCAGCTCTCAGAGGCATTGGATCAAATGGCACAGGCCATAAGTGAAATTGCAGAAGGTGCCGCTAGGCTTGCTGAAGTGGGGCATACCTTGATGGTGCAGTCGGCAGAATCGAGTAAGCGCATTAAGGAAACGGAAAAAATTATTAATACCATTACTGAAATATCGGCACAGACTAATTTATTAGGCCTTAACGCTTCCATAGAAGCAGCTAGGGCCGGTGAAAACGGCAGAGGTTTTGGGGTGGTGGCACAGGAAATCCGCAATTTAGCCGATAACAGCAAAGAAGCTGCTGAGGAAGTAAAAGCCATTATTGCCGCCATCTCCAAATCAGTGGGAGAAATGATTAAATCGGCTGAAGAGTCTGGTACAATTGCCGAGGAGCAGGCTGCTGCGACCGAGGAAAACTCGGCAACTATCGAGCAGCTGCGACAAATTGCCCATAATTTAAAAAATACAGCGGCAAAACTTTAAAAGTATAAAAAATCTATAAAAAAGTTAATGACACGCCAAAGTGCGTGTTTATTTTTTTGTTTTTTGCAGGAATTTATAATTTTTTGTAGAATTTTGTAGAATAGTGATCGAAACACATGCAAAGATTGGCAATTTAGGAATAACTTAAGAATTGTAGTGCTGATAAGGGCAAACCTGTCGAAAGGCAGGGACGCAAAGCCACAGGCCTAAAGTCGAAAGACAATGGCGGCTGGGTTGCCGGTTCTGCTTAGCTTTTGTTAACTCTAGGCCGACAACTAGGGTTTTTTGTCTAACCTGCGAAAATTGACTAAAAAAACTAAACCTAAAAGGTACTGATAAGGGCAAACCTGTCGAAAGGCAGGGACGCAAAGCCACAGGCCTAAAGTCGAAAGACAATGGCGGCTGGGTTGCCGGTTCTACCTAGTTTTTCTTTTGCTGCCCTAGACCGTCGTTACCCTGGAGTTTTTAATTTGGGGGTGAAAAAATGAATAAATTGTTAAACGACAGAACGAGCCTTGTTTTGCAGTTGGCGCTCAATGCCGCTGCAGAAAGACAGCGAGTTACGGCACATAATGTCGCCAATGTTAATACTCCCCAGTTTAAAAGACAGGTTGTATTGTTTGAAGAAAAACTGAAACAAGCACTGCAGGAGCCAGAGCTGCCTTTAGCCCGTACACATGAACGCCATCTGGACAATATACCCAGGACTTTAGGTCATGAAGTCATAACGGACAATAGTACTTCCATGCGTACGGACGGCAATAATGTGGATATTGAGCGTGAAATGGTGCTTTTGAGTATGAATCAACTGCATTTTAATGCCGTTACGCAAGCTCTGAATAATCGCTATAGCATTTTTAGATATGTTATCCAGGAAGGGAGGCGTTAAAAGCACATGAAGATGTTTCAAACTATGCGTACTTCGGCGTCAGGTCTTGCGGCAGAACGTCTCCGTCTTGATCTGATTGCCAGTAATATTGCAAATATAAGCACAACTCGGACAGAGAGTGGTGAACTTTATCGTCGTAAAACGGCAGTTTTTGCCGCCGAGCTGGCGAAAAGTGGGGCCGGGCAAGGGGTCAGGGTAGCGGCTATCGAAGAGCAGCAGACAGACCCGCGCTGGGAATATGATCCTACCCATCCCGATGCCAATGCTGACGGTTATGTGGCATACCCCAACATAAATTTACTTCAAGAAATGACGGATTTGATTACAGCAACCCGTGCTTATGAGGCAAATGTCACGGTTCTTAATGCCGGGAAAAGTATGTTTTTAAAGGCATTGGAAATAGGAAGAGGTTAGGTGAGATTAAATGGAAATTAAAAACATAAATCCCTTTTTGCCTGCAGAGTGGCAAAAAAAAGCGGAAGCCAGTACGGAGCCAGCAGCGGCGGGGCATTTTGGTAATTTATTAAAAAAGGCGCTTAATCATGTTAATGAACTTCAGTTAAAGGCTGAAGCTGCTGCCATAGATTTAGCCCTGGGAGAAGTGGAGGATGTGCATCAGGCGATGATTGCCATGGAGCAGGCAAAGCTGGCAATGGAACTGACTGTGCAGGTCAGAAACAAAATAGTGGATGCTTATCAGGAGATAATGCGCATGCAGATTTAGATGATAGCCTTTGATGAGAGAAATGGTGGTGGTAAATTTTGGCGGAGGAGAAGAGGAGCTTCCCCATAAATTTAGCCGGCCTGCAGGGGAAGTGGCAGCAGTTGAGCCGGGCAAAAAAAGCAGCAACCATTGTATTAGGCGCAGCATTTATTTGTATTTTAATTTTTGCCGGACGGGTTTTGCTAAAACCACGTTATGCACCTTTGTTTACAGGGTTGGAACCGGCCAATGCAGGGAAAATCACTGCTAAGCTGCAAGAGATGGGAATTTCCTACAAATTGGATGATGAAGGACAGACTATCCTTGTCCAGGAAGACAAGGTTTATGACTTAAGGATTCAGTTGGCAAGCGATGGAACGCTGACAGGGGGCGGTGCGGGTTTTGAGCTTTTTGACCAAACAAAGCTCGGTGCCACTGATTTTGACCGGCATTTAGATTACCAACGCGCCCTACAGGAAGAATTGTGCAGAACCATTGTGGGGCTGGAAGCGGTTGAACAGGCACGTGTGCATTTAACGCTTCCCGAGCCCAGTGTCTTCATTACGGAGACAGCTGCGCCTTCCGCCTCTATCGTTTTGAAACTGAATCCTTTTGTGCAATTGGAGAAAGAACAGATTCGCGGGATTATGCATTTGGTGGCCGGCAGCGTGGAAAATCTGGTACCGGAAGCCATTACCATTATCGATACCCATGGCAATCTGCTCAGCGATCTCTATCATGAGGACCAAGCGAAGCAAGTTGCCGATGCTACGCTAAAGCAGCTGGAGGTACGGCGCGCATTTGAAAGAGAGCTGGAGCAGCGTGTGCAGCGTCTTTTGGATAAGGTCCTGGGTCCCGGACAGGCCGTTGCCATGATGACGGCCGAACTGGATTTTAACTCCCAGGAAACAACCGTAATTACTTATGCTGAAGACGGTGTGCCGCGTAGCCAGACCATAAAGCGTGAAACATGGGTGGGTAGCGGCAATCTCGGCGGAGAAGCCGGGACAGGCAGTAATATCCCCGGTTATGTGCTGCCGGAAGACAGCGAAAACGGTGCTTATGAAAAAGTGGAGGAAACTACTAATTATGAAATCAATGAAACGACGCAAAAGCAAATCATGGCTCCGGGCCGTTTATTGAAATTGCATACAGCAGTGGTGGTTAATGATAAAAATGGTACCATTACGCCGCAGCAGGTAGAGCAGATTCGCAGCACCGTGGCGGCTGCCGTGGGCTACCAGCCGGAACGCGGTGATCAAATTGAAGTGCAGGGAATGAATTTTAATACCGAAGCACAGGAAGCGGCGGAAAGAGAATGGGAGCAGGCCGAGCGGCGCCAACGCTTAGCGCAGTATGTTAAAAACGGCCTGTTGGGCTTGGCCGGCTTTGTAGTTTTATATATAATTGCACGGGTCTTGCGCAGACGGCATGAGGAAGCACTCGATGCTGAGCTGGCAGCACTGCCGACACTGCCGGAAGGTGGTACCGAAGCAGTACTGTTTGAAGGGACGAAAGAAGAGGCTGACGATGAAGGCAGCCTGAATCAACAAGTGCGCAAAGTAGCGGAAAAAGAGCCGGAAATGGCTGCCTTTCTAATTCGCACTTGGTTAGCAGAAGATTAGGGGAGGATTGTCGTGGCGCGTGGCAGGATAAACGGTATCAAAAAAGCAGCTATTCTTCTCATGGCTTTGGGACCAACTTTGTCTTCTAAAGTTTTGCGTCATTTTAACGAAAGCGACATAGAGCGAATTTCTTTGGAAATTGCCAACACAACCAAAGTGGAAGTTTCGGTCATGGAGGAAGTGTTGGAGGAATTTTTGCTGGTAACGCAGGCGCAAAAATATGTGTTGGACGGCGGATTGGATTATGCCAGGAAACTATTGGAGGAAACTTTAGGGACACAAAAAGCCCATGAGATTATTAAAAAACTTAAAGATGCATCACAAATCAAGCCTTTTATGTTTGCCCGCAAAGCTGATCCCAAGCAATTATCAAATATAATTGCCCAGGAACATCCTCAGACCATTGCTTTGATTCTATCTTATCTGGATCCACTGCAGGCAGCACAAATTTTATCGGATTTACCGGACGATCAACAGGCTGAAATAGCGCAGCGGATTGCCACGATGGAAAGAACCTCTCCGGAAGTATTACGGGAAGTGGAACTTGTGCTGGAAGAGCGTCTTTCCTCTGTGGCGCAGCAAGATTATGCTGCCGCCGGTGGCATTGCTTCTCTGGTAGATATTCTCAACAATGTAGATCGCGGCACGGAAAAGCTTATTCTAGAAGAGTTGGAGCAGGAATATCCGAAACTGGTTGATGAAATTCGCAAGCGTCTCTTTATTTTTGAAGATATTATCGGTTTGGATAACGCCTCCATTCAGCGCATTATCCGTGAAGTTGATCATAAAGATTTGGCCTTGGCTCTTAAGGGTTCCAGCGAAGAAGTGCGGGAGCGGATTTTCCGCAATGTTTCCAAACGGGCTGCCGAGATGCTGCAAGAGGATATTGAATTTATGGGACCTGTTCGTCTGCGGGAAGTGGAAGAAGCTCAGCAGCGTATTGTCAGTGTGGTGCGCAGGTTGGATGAGGCCGGAGAAATCATAATTTCACGGGGTGGAGAAGATGCCATTATCGTCTAGTATTATTAAGGCTCACAACCTTCAGCACAAAGGCTGCCAGCAGCTGCCGCTCTTGGATCCGGTAAAAACAGAGAGCGAAAAAAAGCAGCCGCAGCCAGAAATTATAGCCGACATGTCTGCCCAGGCGGAAGATGTCTTATCTAAAGCCCAAAAAGAGCTTGAAAGTGCCCGGGCAGAATGCCAGCAGATGCTGCTGGAAGCGGCAGAGGAAAGAGAAAATATTATTTCTGCGGCCCAAGCGGAAGCAGAAGCCATAAAGCTGCAGGCGCAAAAAGAAGGCTATAACGAGGGTTTTGCGCAAGGCTTGTCAGCCGGAAAGCAGGAAAGCCAAAAACTTTACAGTGAAGCAGAAAAAATGCTGGCCGCCGTGCGGCAGTGGCGCAAACAGCAGTTGGCTGCTTTAGAGCCGCAGCTGGTGGAGCTGGCCGTGACCATAGCAAAAAAATTTGTGGCCGCTGAGCGCTTAGAAAATTTTGAGATACTGGAGAAAATGGTAAAACAGGCACTGCAGCAGCTGCAGGAAGTGGGAGAAATAGTAGTGCATGTGCATCCTGATGATATGAAGCACTGCCGTGAGGCACTGCCAAAGTGGCAGGCGGAAGTGGGAGAATACTGCAGTATCACTTTACTACCTGATCCAACTTTAGAGCGCGGGGACTGTCGGGTGGAAAGCAGCAGCAGGGTGATTAGCTGCCAATTGGAAGAACGCTTTGCTGCTTTAAGGGAAATTTTAACGGAAGTGAAGGCAAATGCAGCCTCTTGATTTGTCAATTTATCGTCGGGCCGCCTCTGCCTTTTCCCCGCTGCGCACGGCAGGGCGAGTAACGAAAGTGGTGGGTTTGACCATAGAAGTGGAGGGTATTCGGGCTTCCATTGGAGAAGTGTGCCAGCTTGTGCTGCCGTACTCTGCAGAACCGGTAATGACGGAAGTGGTGGGCTTTAAAGATGATACGGTACTGTTGATGCCGCTGGGTGATGTGCAGGGTATTAGGCCTGGCTGTGAAGTAATTCCCACCGGCAAGTCCTTTACCGTCAGGGTTGGAGAAAGTTTGTTGGGGCAGGTGGTGGACGGACTGGGCCGGCCGCTTCGAGGCGGAGTTGTTAACGGCGAGGGGACAGAATATCCTGTGGATAATGATCCGCCCAATCCCCTGCAGCGTAAGCGAATTAAGGAAATTCTGCCCACCGGTGTGCGGGCCATTGATTTATTTTTAACCTGCGGGCAGGGGCAGAGGATTGGCATTTTTGCCGGCAGCGGCGTCGGCAAATCTACTCTGCTGGGGATGATTGCCCGCAACAGTGCGGCCGATGTGAATGTGATAGGTCTTATCGGTGAAAGGGGACGGGAAGTCCTGGATTTTATTGAACGGGATTTGGGACCTGAAGGGCTGGCTCGTTCCGTGGTGGTGGCTGCCACTTCAGACCGGCCGCCATTAATTCGCATTAAAGGTGCCATGGTGGCCACAGCCATTGCGGAATATTTTCGAGACCAGGGCAAAAATGTGATGTTGATGATGGATTCCGTAACACGCCTGGCCACTGCACAGCGTGAAGTGGGGTTGGCTATCGGTGAACCGCCTGCTACTAAAGGCTATACACCTTCTGTTTTTACCCTGCTGCCGCGCCTGCTGGAGCGGGCTGGGACTTCGCCGCGAGGCTCCATTACCGGTTTATATACGGTTTTGGTGGACGGAGATGATTTTAATGAACCCATTGCCGATGCAGTACGTAGTATTTTAGACGGGCACATAGTTTTATCCAGGGCACTGGCAGCAAAAAATCATTTTCCGGCCATTGATATCCTGCAAAGTATCAGCCGTTTGATGACGGATTTAGTGGATGAAGAAAAACAGCAATTGGCATCGGTCTTTCGTGATTATTTGGCTACTTATACGGAGTCGGAAGATTTAATTTCTATTGGTGCCTATGTGGAGGGAACCAATCCCCGTCTTGATCAGGCGCGCCGCTATATTGATGCGATGCAGGAACTACTGAAGCAAGATATTAATGAAATTGATACATTTGAAGAGTCTTGGGAGAAGTTAAGGCAGCTTTTGGGTGAGGAGGTGTAAAGGATGTATCAGTTTCCCTTGCAAAAGGTGCTGGATTATAGACTGCAGACGGAAGAAAAAGAGCAGCTTGTCCTGGCACAGATTCAGCGGGAGGCAGAAGAGGCCCGTTTGGCTTTTCGGAAAGTGGAGGCGGCTTTAAGAGCCAACCAGGAGAAATATGCCGCCTTGCAGCAGCAGCTGCAGTTGGGGGAAACTTTGCAGGCTTATGAATATCTCGATCTGCTGACCAAGCGCCTAAAAGAATATGAACAAGAAATGTTAAGGCAGGAAGAACGTCTGCGGCAGCAGATTAAACAAACTGAAAAAGCAATGCAGGAAAGAAAAATAATGGATAAATTGCGGGAAAAAGATTTTTCGCGTTACCGACTGCAGAATATGCAGGCAGAACAGCGTCAAACCGATGAAGTTGCCCACACGCTTTATTTGCGTCAGAAAGATAAAGCTTAATTAAATATTTAGGCTGTGAAAGGAGGTGAGATTAATGCGGGTAGAGATTATGGCGCCGGTTGCTGTAGACGGAGTGCAGCAGTATTGGGGAGAGAACAAAAAAGAAGAATCAACTTTAGATGCGGATCTATTCTCAGTTTGGCTGTCATTATTTACGCAAGGCGAGTCGCTTTTGGGCATCAAGATGCCGCCTGAAGCTGAAAAGGAATGTACCAATGATGCTGAAGTACAAGCGATAGAAAAGGAAGAATTGCTTATGACTCTTACGAACCCCCATTCCCTGCTTTTAATGGGAAGCAGCGCAGCAGATGTACAACCTCAAGTTACCTTTGCTGCTGCTGAGCCGCCGACGGAGATCCCGCTTATAACCGAAGTCGAGCAAGAGCTAACAATTCTGCCGCTGCAGGAGCAACAAATGCTGCAAAAGATTGAAAATTTGCTTCAGCAAGAGTGGCCGCAAAACATTGAAAACTTTATCCAACAAAGGCAGGATGTAGATTTTGGTTTGGCCGGCATCAGGGAAACTGCTGAGGAAAAACTTAGCACAGCTGTTGAAAAAACTATCGAGGAAAAACTTAGCACAGGAGTTGAAAAAACTGCAGAGAAAGAAGCAGAACCGTTAGGAAGCACTAAAAAAGCAGAGGAAGCAGCAAAGGCACTGAAGCAATCGCCGTCGGTGAAGATAAATTCGGACTTGCCCAAAAAAGCGAACGTTGAAATTGTAAGCGTCAAAAGAACCGAAGCTTTGGCAGAAGTGGAAATTGAAGCTGAAAAGGAAGCAAGGGAGATTACTTTGTCGGCACAAGCTGATACGATCCAAGAGTTAAATTTACAGCGCATTAATTATGCAGCAGCTGCCGGGGAAGCAAACAGCAGTGACAGCCCTGATATTTTCGCCCTAAAAGCCGGCATTATGGAGCAGGTCTGGGAACAGCTCAAATTTGTTGACTTGCCTACAGGCGAGAAAAAACTTTATGTGCGTCTAAAGCCGGAAACACTGGGGCAGCTGGAGATTCGCCTGCGCCTGCAGAAGGGGCAGCTTACGGCACAGATTGTGACTGAAAATGCCCAGGTCAAACAAGCTTTGGAAGCTTCACTGGGTCAGCTGCGGGAACGCCTGCAGGCACAGCAGATCGTGCTGACGGAATTTACCGTCAGCATGGGGCAAGAGTCAGGTTATGGGAAGCAGCAGCCTCCATGGCAGCAGCAGTTTCGACAAAAAGGGCCTGTCCAAGTGCCGCAGGCAGATTTGGCGGAAAAAGCCGGCATATCAGCGGCGACGGCTAGTTTGGGCCCGAGTTTGGATTTGCGGGCGTAAGGAGGTGTAATTATGACAAATATTGTACCCACGTCAGCAAATGTGCAGACAACCACAAGTTCAACGGTTAAGAAGACCGGAGCAGCGCAGGAGTTGGGAAAGGATGCCTTTCTGCAGCTTTTGGTAACACAGCTGCGGTATCAGGATCCTTTAAACCCGCAAGACAATAGTGCTTTTATAGCGCAAATGGCACAATTTTCCGCTTTGGAACAGATGCAGAATCTAAATGCCACCATGAAGCAACTGCTGCAGCTCCAGGCAAGCATGCAAACTATTGCCCCCGCTTATTTGGGTCTGCAGGTAACTATAAATGCTGAGGATGGCGAAATAGTCAAGGGTATTGTTTCAGCCGTAAAATTTATTGATCAGCAGCCTTGGTTGGTTGTAAATGGCGAAGAATATCCCGTTTCACAGGTTATTGAACTGACGCAGGGGGTAAAAGAGGATGAAAGTTAATCAACATTATGGGCAAATAACAGCTGTTCAGGGTGTGCCTGCCAAGGCGACAGGCAAAAAAGAAGCAGTTGCACCGGACGCTTCCTTTGCACGGCTGTTGGCTGAAAAACTACCCGGGACGCAGTTAAAATTTTCCGCCCATGCCCAGCAGCGCATGCAGTCGCGTCAGATTACTTTGGCAGCTGCCGATTTGGAGAAATTAAGTCAGGCACTTTTGGCTGCCGACAAAAAGGGAGCGCGTAATTCCCTGCTGGTGTACGGGGATAAAGCCTTTATTGCCAGTGTTAAAAATAATACCATTATAACAGCCATTAATGGTGATGAGTTAAAGGATCATGTTTTTACCAATATTGACAGTGCGGTACTGATTAAATAGTGGCTGGACCTCTTTCAGGAAGCCACAGGCTGTGGAACGACCGAAGCAGCCTAACTGAGATTAAGGAGGTTAAAAAATGCAAAGATCATTATTTACCGGAGTGACCGGTTTAAGAAATCACCAGACAAAACTTGATGTGATCGGTAATAATATTGCCAATGTTAATACAGTTGCTTATAAAAGCAGTCGGGTACGTTTTCAGGATGTATTCAGTCAGATTATTCACGGCGCCAGTGCTCCGCAGGGAGGACGCGGGGGCACTAATGCTGCCCAGGTGGGGATGGGAATGACCTTAGGCGCTATTGATGTTCTTCACACGCAGGGTAGCCCGCAGTACACAGGTGTGCCGACTGATATGACCATTCAGGGCAGCGGTTATTTTGTCGTAACCGATGGTGTTAACCAATTTTATACACGGGACGGGGCTTTTGCCAGAGGTGCCGACGGAGATTTGGTTAACTCAGCCAATGGTTTAAAATTATTGGGCTGGGTCGCCGATGCGGCAGGTAATATTGACACCACCGCTGAGCTTACGACACTAAATATTCCATTGGGAGAAAGATTGATTACCAAAGCTACGGAAAATTTAGTTTTTAGTGCCAATTTAAACGCCGATGCCCAAATTGGTGAGCAGCATGTGACGGACGCTTTAGTATACGACTCTCAAGGCGGTGTGCACAGTATTACTTTTACTTTTGAAAAAACCGGTGTGAATGAATGGGAGTGGCAGGTTATTGTACCTCCCGGTGTTACACTGCAGCAGGGTGGCAGTGGGACGCTCTCATTTGATAATAATGGAAATTTCGCCAGTGTTACCGATAATACCCTCAGTTTGGGGATAGCAGGTGTAGATGATCTAAATCTGACCATTGATTTTTCCGCCGTTTCGCAAGTGGTGGGCAAAAGTAATGCCCAAGTCAGCCAGCAGGATGGTTTTCCGGTCGGTGAGCTGGCGGACTATATGATTGGTAAAACAGGCATCATCAGCGGCATCTACACCAACGGCATGGTTAGAAATCTGGGGCAAATCGCTCTTGCCACTTTTGCCAATGCGGAAGGCTTAACTAAAGCAGCCGGTAATTTATATACTATTTCCGCCAATTCAGGTCAGGCACGTATTGGCGCCGCCGGGGAAGAAGGCCGGGGCACCATTGAAACTTCTTCTTTGGAAATGTCCAATGTGGACTTGTCCTATGAGTTTACGGAAATGATTACTACTTCCCGCGCCTACCAGGCTAACTCACGTGTCATAACAACTTCAGACGAATTGTTACAGGAAGTGGTGAACCTGAAGCGGTAATAACGCGAGGTGATGAAAAATGCAACAGCAGCGGATGGATGTTTTAACCGTTCTGGGGATTGTGCTGGGCTTGGCACTGGTGGTGGGTTCCATAGCCATGGACGGCGATATCATTGGCTTTTGGGATTTATCCAGCCTAATGATTACTGTGGGGGGCTCCTTTGCCGCACTACTGGTTAACTTCCAAATACCACAGATCAGAATGGTGCTGCAAATTACAAAAAACGCCTTTTTTGACGATATAGACGATATTGGCGAGTTAATTCAGCTTTTTGTGCGCTTGGGGCAAAAGGCACGCCGCGAAGGTTTACTTTCCCTGGAAGATGATTTGGCTGATTTGGATGATCCGTTTTTAACCAATGGGCTGCAGTTGGTGATAGACGGGCTGGAACCGGAAACAATCCGGGACATCATGGAAACCGAGCTTGATGCCATTGCCTATCGCCATAAATTGGGGCAGGATGTATTTCGGACCTGGGGAAGCCTGGCGCCGGCTTTTGGGATGATTGGAACTTTAATTGGGCTGATTCAAATGCTTGCCAATCTTGACGACCCAAGCAAAATCGGTCCGGGAATGGCAGTGGCTTTAATTACCACTTTCTATGGCGCTTTGTTGGCTAATTTAATTTTCATTCCTCTGGCTGGCAAACTGGGGATTCGCAGCGAAGCGGAAATTGCCCTGAAAAGTGCTGTGATTGAAGGGGTGCTGGCAATTCAAGCCGGCACAAATCCACGCATACTACAAGAAAAATTGAAAGCCTTTGCTTCACCGCAAAAACGGGCGGAATTGGAACGCCTGGCGGAAAAAGAAAGTAATGACGAGATGATATATGACAATGCGTAAAAGACGTTTCCGGCAAGCACAAAATGATTCAAATTCGGCTCCCGAGTGGATGGTTACTTACAGTGACATGGTCACACTGTTATTGGCTTTCTTTATCTTGCTGTATGCTTATTCCGTCGTTGATATGCAGCGCTTTCAGGAAGTGCTTAGTGCGATTCAGATTTCTTTGGGTGCAGGCGAAGGTGTGCTGGACAGGTCTCCTTCCATCTCGGATCCGGATGGAGTAAATCCCAGTGCGCCTTCGCAGCTGGAACAAATTCTGCTCACCTATGAAGCTGTCCAGAGATATATCGAGCAGGAAGGGCTGACGGATTATATTCACCCGCGCCTGGAAGAACGCGGTGTGGTGCTGGAGATAGAGGACAGCATTTTGTTTGATCCCGGACGTGCAGAAATAAAGGCGGAAGCAAAAAAAATACTGCAGAAAGTGACGGGAATCATTAAAAGCGTGCCTAACCAGATTATTGTTGAAGGACACACGGATAATGTGCCGATGAATACGCCGCGCTACCCGTCAAATTGGGAATTATCGGTGGACAGGGCGGTGCGCGTTGTGCGTTATTTTATTGAAGAGCAGCATATACGGCCGGAACGTTTCATTGCCACAGGCTACAGCGAATATCACCCGGTTAGCAGCAATGAAACAGCCGCCGGTAGGGCAAAAAACCGGCGTGTAAATATTGTAATTTCGCAAGTTAATTTGCTGGATAAGGGGGAAAGCGAAAAAGATGGCAGCTAATGAGGCAAAAAACGAGGGAGTAAAAAGTGCCGGGACAAAAATTGTAGCCGTTCTACTGGGGCTGTTAGGGCTTTTGGTGTTAATGGTCGGCATGTACAATCTGGGCAGCGGCAGAAGTTTTTTCAGTCTCCCAGGCTCCCCTGCCAGAATACAAAACGGTTATTATGAACTGTTTGGCCCGGAAGGTTTTACCGTTAATCTGAATGATGCCAATCAAAGGCGTTATCTAAAAACAGGGGTGGTTATTGCTTATCAAGAAGGGAGACTCCTGGAGGAATTGGAGAAAAGGCAACCGCAGCTGCGGGATTTAACCATTACCGTGTTGCGCCGCTGGACTGCAGCAGACTTGGCGGAAGAAGAAAGCCTGGAGAAGCTGCGGACTGAACTAATGGGTGAAATAAACTCGGTGCTGACTTCCGGAGAAGTGAAAGATATTTATTTTACTGAATTCATTGTGCAGTAGGGGGAAGCCATGAGCGCAAATAATTTAACACAGCAGGAAATTGAAGAAATGATGAAGCGTTTGCAGGCGGAAAAAATGTCACCGGATCCGGCCGGCAGCGGGGAGGGTAGCGAGGAACTAACCATTGCTGGTGTGGAGTTTCCTGAATTAACTCCCCATAAGCCTAAGGGAAAAAAACAGCGGGAACTAGATTTTTTTCGCGCTGTACCCGTTAAGCTGTCGCTGGAGTTAGGCCGCGCCACGCTGACCGTACGGGAGATACTGCAGCTAGGGGAAAACTCCGTTATTAAACTTAACAGCGCTGCCGGTGATGATGCCGTTTTATGTGTTAACGATAAACCTTTAGCCTTTGCGGAAGTGGTGGTAATTAATGAAAATATTGGCTGCAGAGTGGTGGATTTTAAAATGCGAAATCGTTATGTAGAGGATTAGCAAAGATGGAAGATTTTTTAATCATTATTAAGTTGCTAGGCAGCCTAGCTTTAGTAATCGCACTGGCTTACGGCAGCCTGCGCTATCTGCTGCCCCATCTGCAGCGCGGTAGCCTGCAGCGTCGTGGTAATATGGAGGTCATAGAGCGCTTGCCCTTGGCTCCCCGCATCGCGCTTTATTTAGTAAAAGTTGGCAGTCGTTTTTTTCTTCTGGGCCTGACCCCCACCACATTACAATTTTTCAGTGAAATTTCCACAGAGGACATTGAAATAAAAGAAGCGGGCGCTGCCGGTTTTGCCGGCATTTTACAGGCCAAGAAAAAAGCTTTTGGTGGAATGGGTGATGAGCAAAATGAAGGGCAACAGTAAATTTTTTAAAGCCGCCGCTTTCCTGTTTATAGTGGCAGTTCTTTTGGTTCTTCCTCCTTCCACTGCCCAGGCACAGCCATTACCCATTCCCAATTTAAATATTAATGTGGGGACAGCTTCTGAACCTCAAGAAGTGGTGGGCTCATTACAGCTGCTGATACTGTTAACTGTTTTGACGCTGGTACCGGCAATTTTAGTCTTAATGACTTCTTTTACCCGTATTGTGGTGGTACTCTCTTTTATGCGCAGTGCCTTGGCCACGCAGCAGGTACCACCCAATCAGGTTCTCATCGGTCTGGCACTGCTTTTGACAATCTTTATTATGTCACCCGTTTATAACGAGATAAAAACAACGGCCATTGAGCCCTATCTAAATGAAGAAATTTCACAGGAAGAGGCTCTGGAAATGGGAGCGGAACCTTTGCGTAATTTTATGTTTCGTTATACACGGGAAAAAGATTTAGCCCTCTTTTTAAATATTGCCAAGGCTCCGCGCCCGGAAACGCGCGCAGATGTCCCACTCAATGTTCTGATACCGGCTTTTGTTATTTCGGAATTAAAAACTGCTTTCCAAATGGGTTTTATGTTATTTGTCCCCTTTTTAATTATAGATATGGTGGTGGCCAGTGTTTTAATGTCAATGGGTATGTTTATGCTGCCGCCGGTAATGGTTTCACTGCCGTTTAAATTGCTGCTTTTTGTGATGGTAGACGGATGGCATTTAGTAGTTAAATCTGTGGTAGAAAGCTTTAGGTAAGAACGGAGGATATCATGTCGCAAGAATATGTTTTGGCAATTGCCAGGGATGCTATATTGACAACGCTGACGGTGGCGGCCCCCCTTCTAATTATCGGTTTGATGGTGGGTTTGCTGGTGAGTATTTTTCAGGCAACAACGCAGATTCAGGAACAAACCCTTACCTTTGTACCTAAAATTGTTGCTATTTTAATTGGCCTTCTGCTCTTTGGCAATTGGATGCTTAACATTTTAATCTCCATTACGACACGTTTATTTACCGAGATGTCCTCCTTGGTTTCATAGGTGCAAAATGACAGCAGCAGCAACATATTTTCTGCTTTTCATCCGTTTTACAGCCATCATGGTGGTTTTACCGTTCTTTAACTGGCGGGGCACACCTACGGCAATTAAAATAGCTTTCGCGGGACTTTTTGCTTATTTAATTTATTTGGCCGAGTCACCGCAGGAAATAGTTTTGCCTGCGCATTTACTGCTTTACCTACTAGCGGTTTTTTCAGAAGTATTGCTGGGGTTAGCCCTGGGCTATTTGGCTTTCCTGCTGTTTACCGCCATCCGGATGGCGGGGCAGCTTATAGATTTACAGGCCGGTTTGGCCATGTCCACTTTATTTGATCCCATGTATGCCGGACAGGTTACTATTTTCGGACAGTATTACTATTTGCTGGCTCTGATTCTTTTCTTTTACACCAATGCCCATCATTATTTGTTTTTAGCTTTAGCTCGCAGCGTGGAACTGATACCGCCCGGCGGCGTGGTTTTTCAGGCAGCACTACTTCCTCCTTTAATAAATTTTTTTACTGAAACCGTGCTCATTGCGCTGCAGCTGGCGGCACCGGTGCTGGCTGTTTTGATCTTTTGTGATTTGGCTTTAGGCTTATTATCAAAAACCGTTCCCCAACTCCATGTACTTATTGTGGGGATGCCGCTGAAGGTAGGGGTTGCCTTATTTACTGTTTATCTGATACTTCCTTACCTGGCCCCTTTTATCGAGCAGATTTTCCTCAAGGTGCAGACCAACATTATTGCTTTTCTCCGTCTCATATAAGGCCGCAGGGATACTTGGATTTGCAGCTTTTTGCTGCCGACGATAAGACTGAAGACCCCACTCCGCGGCGTAAAGAGGAAGCAAGAAAAAAGGGACAGGTGGTAAAATCAACTGAATTAGTTTCAGCCATCAATTTAATGGCTTTAACTCTGTTTTTTCTGAATATCAGCCCTAAAATTTGGGATAGCTGTTCCCGTATGCTCATTAGTTATTTGCGCTTTGACGGCGGCAGTCTTACTCGAGGCAATTTGGGCCGGATTACTCTCACTGCAGTTTTTAATTTTGCCCGGCTGGCGCTGCCCGTTTTGCTTATAGCTTTTCTAAGTGCCGCTGCAGGCAATATTTTGCAAATAGGTTTTTTATATACACCGGCGGCCATTACGCCTCAATTAAATCGGGTTAATCCCATCAGCGGGCTACAGAGGATTTTCTCCAAACGCGCCCTTTTTGAACTGTTAAAGGCGCTGCTGAAGGTTTCTTTAGTGGGGCTTGTGGCCTGGCAGTTTATTCGCAACAAGCTGGAGATGCTTTTTATGGTTCTGTATCAGAATCCAGGCGGTATGTGGGAAATAATCCGCAGTTTATCTTTAGGCTTATCCCTAAGAATTGCTGTGACCTTTTTAGTTTTGGCGCTGGCAGATTATTGCTATCAGCGCTATGAATACAACAAAAGCATGAAAATGAGTAAACAGGAAATCAAAGAAGAGTTAAAGCAAATGGAAGGGGATCCTCACTTAAAGGCACGGATTCGCGAAGTTCAGCGCAAAATTGCCTTACAGAGAATGCTGCAGGATATTCCCAGCGCCACGGTGGTTGTAACTAACCCCACCCACCTGGCCGTTGCTCTGCGCTACCGGGAAGAAGAGGATGTGGCGCCGGTGGTGGTGGCAAAGGGAGCCGGTTATATTGCCCAGCGCATTCGGGAACGAGCTCAGGAACATCAAATACCCTTGGTTGAAAACAAGGAAGTAGCCCGGATGCTTTATGAGCAGGTGGAGTTGGGACAGGCTATTCCCGTGGAAATGTACCAGGCGGTGGCGGAAATACTGGCACATGTCTATAGAATGAAAGGCCGCTCTTTTTAAGATGTGTTAAGAAAGGATGAAAGTTCATGACAAATCCGCTGGCGCACCGGCAATGGCGGGAAATCAGGAAAAATATGGATATGATTGTGGCCGCTGCTGTGGTCGGTATTGTTATGATTATTATCATTCCTCTGCCGCCGCTTGTTCTTGATATATTGCTGACCATTTCCATTGCCTTGTCGCTGGTGATAATGCTTTTAACTCTTTTTACCACGGAAGTTTTACAGTTTTCCGTTTTTCCTTCCATGCTACTGGTTGTTACACTTTTTCGTTTGGCTTTAAATATTTCTTCTACGCGGCTCATTTTAACCCGCGGCGAAGCCGGGAGCATTATTCAGGCCTTTGGTAATTTTGTAGCCGGCAGCAATTATGTGGTTGGACTTGTAATTTTCATTATTATTACCATTATTCAATTTGTTGTCATTACCAATGGTTCCGGCAGAGTAGCGGAGGTGGCGGCCCGTTTTACCCTTGATGCCATGCCGGGAAAACAAATGAGCATTGATGCCGATTTTAATGCCGGCCTCATTACTGAAGAGGAAGCTCGCCGGCGCCGTGAGGCGCTGCAGGCAGAAGCCGATTTTTACGGTGCCATGGATGGTGCCAGCAAGTTTGTCCGCGGCGATGCGGTGGCCGGAATCATTATTGTTTTTATTAATATAATCGGCGGTTTTGTCGTCGGGGTGACACAGTTGGGCCTATCTTTTGAAGAGGCCATTGAGCGCTTTATTCTGCTAACGGTTGGGGACGGACTGGTCTCGCAAATTCCTTCTTTATTGGTTTCTACTGCGGCCGGAATGCTGGTAACCCGCAGTGCCGCCGAGGGGAGCTTTGGACAAGATCTTTCAAAACAAATACTTAGCTTTCCCCGGGTAATGGTACTGGCAGCAGGGATTTTATTGCTTTTGAGTTTGGTGCCGCAAATTCCCTTTTTTCCGTTTTTTATCTTGGCGCTGGCGGCCGCCGGAACAGCATATTTACTTTTCCAAGAAGAGAAGGAAAAAGAAGCCGCTGCGCGCTTGCGTGCGGAAAAGCCGGCTGCCCGGGCTGTACAGCCGGAGAGCGTTTTAAATCTGTTGGTGGTGGAGCCGTTAGAAATTGAAATAGGTTACAATTTGATCAGCCTTACCGATAAAGACCAAGGCGGTGACTTATTGGAGCGGATTACGGCCTGCCGGAGGCAGTGTGCCTTGGAATTGGGAATTGTGGTGCAGCCTATCCGCATCCGGGATAATCTGCAGCTGCCCCCCAATAATTACCGCCTGAAATTAAAGGGCAATGAGATTGCCGGCGGTGAACTGCGGCCTGGCTTCTTCTTGGCCATGAATCCTCTGGCTGAAGATCAACTTGATTTACCGGGTCATCCTACCACAGAACCCACCTTTGGCCTGCCGGCGCTGTGGATTGCGGCAGAGCACCGCGAACAGGCGGAAATGGCGGGTTATACGGTGGTTGATGCCAGCACGGTTCTTATTACCCACCTGACGGAAATCATTAAAAAATATGCGCATGAACTGTTGGGACGACAGGAAGTAAAAGAGCTAATTGAACTGGTTAAGGAGAAACAGCCTGCTGTGGTGGAAGAGCTGGTGCCGGATCTTTTGACTTTAGGTGAAATTCAGAAAGTACTGCAGAATTTGCTGCAGGAAAGGGTACCGATCAGGGATTTGGTGACAATTTTTGAAACACTGGCAGATTATGCCCGTACAATACGGGAGACAGATTTGCTCACAGAATATGTTCGCCAGGCTTTGGCACGTACTATTAGCCATCAGTATGCCAGTGGAGGGAAACTGCGAGTAATTTCCTTGGCTCCGCCGGTGGAACAGCAAATTGCCGACGCAGTACAAAATACACATCATGGAGCCTTTCCCGTCTTGGAGCCGCAGGTGGCACAAAATTTATTTAAAAATATTTCCCGCTATGCCGAACGGGAAGCAATGCAGGGATATACACCTGTAGTACTGACTTCCTCTCGTATCCGCCTGCCGCTAAGACGCTTGGCTGATAGATTTATGCCAAATTTAGTGGTTTTGTCTTTTAATGAAATTGCGGCAGGTATACACGTAGAATCTGTGGGGATGGTGAATGAGCTTGAGAGTTAAAACATATTGCGTAGATAATGTCCAGGAAGGATTGCAGCAGATTAAAAAGGAGTTGGGACCGGACGCCATTATTCTGCAAAGCCGCAAGGTCAGGAAAAAAGGCCTGCTTGGTTTGTTTGCTCCGCCCATGATTGAAATAACGGCAGCCGTTGACGGCTCTGATAATTCCCATGCCAAACAAAAGGATTTTGCCACAGAAATGCGCTGGCAAAATGAAATAGGGAAATTGAAACAAATGATGCAGCAAATGTTTATGCTGCAGCAAAAACAGACACTGGTGGAACAGGGGCCATACTTCCCCTACTGGCAGCAGTTGGTAATGCAGGGGGTGGAAGAAAAGCTGGCCCAAACAATACTGGCAGAGATTGAAAAGGAGTTTGGTGACGGCGAACCGGTCAAGGATGAAGTAATGAAGCTGCTTTTACAGAAAAAAATAGAGCAGAAAATACTTACGGAGAAGTTGCCGGCTGATGCTAGGATTCTTGCTTTCACCGGCCCTACAGGTGTGGGGAAAACAACTACTTTGGCAAAACTGGCGGCCCATTTTGCTTTGTATCAGAAAAAAAAGGTGGGCATGATTACAATTGATACTTTTCGCATCGGTGCGGTGGAACAATTACGCACTTATGCCGATATTACCGGTATTCCCATAGAAGTTGCCATGACGCCAAAAGACATTACCCGGGCTATGGAACGCCTGGCTGATCGAGATCTTATTTTGGTGGATACGGCGGGCCGCAGTGCCAATAATTCGCTGCAGGTAATGGAGCTGAGTTCTTTTCTGGCACAGCTGCCCCGGGCAGAAATATTTTTAGTTCTTAGTGTCACCACCAAAACAAGTGATTTATATTTAATCGTCGATAAATTTCGGCAAACCGGCTATAACCGTTTAATCTTTACTAAGCTAGATGAAACTTCAAGCTATGGTGCCATTTTAAATGCCATCTCTGCCACAGGGATGCCTGTTACTTATCTGACAACGGGACAAAATGTGCCGGATGATTTAGAGGAAGCCGACGCGGTAAAAATGGCGGAACTTATTTTAAAGGGGTGAGCTGATTGGATCAAGCAGCACGTTTGCGCCGGCTTGCTTTGTCACCTCAGAAGCCGCAGCCGCTCGAAAAAACAAAAATTAAGAGCCGCATCATTACCGTAACCAGCGGTAAAGGCGGCGTTGGGAAAACAAATCTGGTAGTAAACTTGAGCTTGGCCTTGGCACAATTTGGTAAACGCGTTGCCATTTTAGATGCTGATTTAGGTCTGGCCAATCTTGACGTGATGTTGGGAGTAGTGCCCAGATACACTTTATACGATGTGGTGCGCGGCAGAAAGAATTTAGCGGAAATTGCTATCAAAGGGCCTGCCGGGGTTATTTTACTGCCCGGCGGTTCAGGCTTGACAGAGCTGGCTGATCTTTCCGAAGAGAAAAGAAGAGCTCTGATTAATGATTTGCAGTTACTGGAAGATATGGCTGATATTATTTTAATTGATACGGGAGCAGGATTATCCCGCACTGTTCTATCTTTTGTGGCGGCTGCCGACGAAATGTTGATGATAACCACACCGGAACCAACGGCTATTTGTGATGCTTATGGTGTTATTAAAGTAACGGCAAGGCAGCAGCTGCAGCAAAAAATAAATTTAATTGTTAATCAGGTAAAAAATGCGCGGGAGGGTAAAGAAACTGCGGAGCGCCTGATGAGGGCCTGTGAGAAATTTTTGCAGATGGAATTGCAATTTTTAGGTGAGATTTGCAGTGATCAGCGCGTAGCCATGGCGGTAAAACAACAGCAGCCTTTTATTACTCTTTACCCCCATTCTGCAGCAGCAGAGAATGTACGGCGCATTGCGGGAACGTTACTTGCTGTACCGGTGGAAAAAAAGCGCGGCCTGCCAGGTTTTTTGTACCGGCTGGTTCAGCTATGGGAAAAAGGTTAAAGGAGTTGTCTTATGACTAAAAACGAGCTTTTTCTCGGTCAGAAAATCACTGTTTCGGCACAGCCGCAGGATGATCTTTATCTTAGCATGATTCAGGATATAGAAGAGGAGACTTTGGCCATTACTTTGCCGGTATTTCAAGGGCAATATCTGCTTTTGCGCCAGGGTGACAGTGTGAGGGTTGAATTTACCAGTGAGGATGCTGCTTATGCCTTTACGTCAACTGTGGTGGGACGTAAAAGGAGCGGCGAAGTTTCCTTACTATTAATAAGACGTCCTAGTAGTATTGAACGTAACCAAAGGAGGCAGTTATTCCGTATCCCTTTGGTGATACCGTGTTACTT
>JAAZIQ010000030.1 GCA_012800795.1 Bacillota bacterium | reverse complement strand
GATACCAACATCATACAGGGTTTCTGGCTGTGGTTCCATTCATTTCTTCGTGTTGCATTTCATTCTACAATGAGCCGACACTATCCATTGGCAGATAAGAGTTGCATTTTAAATAAACACGTGGTAAAATTGTTGTGTTCTCGCAGTGAGCTTGGAGGAGGTGAACGCATTGCCCAACACAAAACAAGCTAAAAAGCGCGTAAGAATTACTGCTAAACGGACAGCCCGTAACCGTCAAGTAAAAAGTATGGTTAAAACAGCTATCCGTCGCTTTACTGATACATTGGCCGAGGAAAATTTTGATGCAAACACCGCCATGGAAAAATTACGGTTGGCTGCTAAAAACCTCGATAAGGCCGTCAGTAAAGGCGTTATTCATAAAAATGCCGCCGCTCGCAAAAAGTCACGCTTGGCCAAGCGTTTAAATGAAGCACTTGCGCAGCGGGCAGCCGCAGCAGAATAAATTTAGAAACAGAAGCCCGGATGTCCGGGTTTTTTGTTTTATAATAAACAAAGCGGAGATTAACCCTCCGCTTACACTCTGCTAAGATGCCTGCTGGCCCAGCGCCACAATTAAAGTCTCCAGCGCCAAAACCGGCTCAATTCGGCCCTGCTTAATATCTAATTCACACTGAAGCAGCAATGTTAAAGCATATTTTAATTGTGTAGCGCTAACCTGCTGCGCCTGTTTTGACAATATTTGTGCCGCATATGGTTTCAGGGAGAGGGCCGCTGCCAACCGGCGCTCGCCCGCTGCCCATAATTCCTTTGCTTCACCGATTAAACGGAATTGACGTACCAGCATACTTAAAATACGCAAAGGAGGTTCGCCCACAGCCAAAAGATCTTGAAGCAGCCTCAGGGCCTGCGGTGTTTTCCCATACACTACGGCATCAATTAAAGCAAAGATATTGGTCTGAATGTTTCTAGCGCAGACAGCTTCAATGCTTTCCTCAGTAATTTCTGCCTGTTTACCTAGAAATGTAACCAGTTTTTCTAGTTCTACTGTCAGTGTACGCAAATCAGTACCCACTTGAGCGAGAAAAAGCTGCAATACTTTAGTGTCGGCTCTTTTGCCGTACCCTGCCATCTTTTCACGCAACCACGCCATAATGGCGGTATTCCTCAAAGTATCAAAGCGATAAAGTGCGCCCGCCGCTGCCAATTCCTTCACAATTTTCAGCGATCGTGAAATTTCCGCGGCATAAAAGATCAGATATGCATCTGCTTCTTTTTTTTTGCTCAAATTTAGAAGCCTTGCCGTTTGTTCCGGTGAGATGCCGCTGCTTTTGGCAAAATAAGGTGCATCGGCAACAATAATTAGGCGTTTAGAACTAAAAAGTGAAACAGTGTCAGCCATGTCCAGCACCTCCTGCAGTGTAGTTTCCGTACCCTGCAGGAGGGTACAACTTGTATCATTTCTACCGGCAGGCAAAACTGCATTGGCAACAGCATTTACCGCTTCTTCTATTAAAAAATCTTCTTGACCATAAAACAGATAGACGGGCCTCTTGATGCCCGTCTTTATTTCATGTTTGAGCCGGTTGGCATCCAACTCTTGTCTCTTTGACAACTCCATCACCCAATTTAATTTCTTAGCCTGTTATTTCTACACCACTACTTAATTTTCCTGCTTGTTTACAGCAGCACTATTTTCTGCTCGAACCATGGCTGTAGGCCCGGACAAAGGATCTTCAGTCCAGGCCGGCTCCCCATACTGAGGTCTAATAACAGGCTGCTGCAAGTTTAAAGGTATTTCCCTGCCGCAGGCACGATAAACATTCATTAAATGTTTACGAAAAAGCGCTTCAAAAGGTGCAGCCAAATAATAGGGCATACTGTCTACCCACCAAGTATAATCGCTTCCTTCCGCAATTAACAAGTTTTCCCTGGCTTCCAGCAGCCGCTCCACTGAAATCTTGCCTCTCTCCTCTTCCAAAGTTCTGCGCGCTGCTAAAAGCATTTGCCATAATTCATTTTTGCTTTGACTGCCGATCCAGCGCGTCAAACTGTGGTCTACCCAAGAGCCGGAATAAAGCTGCCGCAGCTGTCGTTGGGGCGGAAATTGACGCAAAAATTCACTCACCGTTACTGTCTGCAGCAATTCCTCCTGTGATAAACGGCTGTATAGTTTATGTAAAAATTCATTTTTATCATTGGGATACCATTCCCAGGCATTTTCACCATCTAAGGCCAGTGTCACTAAATGGGGACCTTCACAGTTGCTGACAGCCTCTCTGATTTTATGGAGCCGATGAAGCAAATCTTCAACGGCATGATCAAGGGGCATTTGATGATAAACAAAACCAATCCGATCGGAAAGCTGGTGATCACGGAAAACAATGGCCATTTCATGTTCGCCCACTCTTATCCTATAGGGACGGTACAATTCATCGGCATTTAAAACATGACCAAAGCTATCCCGGTAAAACTCAATTTGTAAAGAACGTGCCAAAATATCCTCATCGCTTACCGTCCAGTTAAAACCATAGTCAGCAAACAACATTATTGTTTCGGGGCTGACAGCCTGTTCAGGTGGCCATACTCCCTGGGGAAAACTGCCAAAATAGCGGCGGAACTGATTAATAGCCCGCACAAGCTGTTCAGCAGCATCTTCCGGATAAGAAAAAGTATCGGGCAGCTGCAGTCCGGGGGTAGAACGCAATGCAGTACGGCTGTCAATTACTAAGGGCAAAATGGGGTGATAATAAGGTGTTGTAATTAATTCTATCTGACCCTTGGCCGCTAATTCTTTATGCACCGGTACTACTTGACGGATAATTTCCCACTGCTTTTCTAAAACTAATTGTTTATCCTCTTCTGTAAAATATCTGCCTTTTTGCTGCAGGGCACGTAACTGGAGATCATTTTCCCTAACTTCCGGATCAATCCACACCAAATTAAACCATACCTGTAAATCCAAATAATCTTGGGCCGTAAAATGGGAGAGAGCCTCATCTACAGCAGCAGGCTCTTTACGATAGCCCTGTTTAGCAAGTAATTGTTCATAGCGGGGCCAAAGTTTGATTACGCGCTCCCAGTGAATATCAAAATAATGCTGCAGCAAAAAACGTTTATCAGCCTCGGTTAATTCAGCCACCGGCTTCATAACACGTAAATAGTAATCATCGGCACCCTGGAGGTAGTCTTCAAGCTGCTGCAGCAGGGAAGGGGTGAGATTAAAAGTCTGGTGTATCCGAGGGTAATGGCGCAAAATAGCTGCCATTTGATAATAATCTTTTGTGGCATGTAAGCGCACCCAAGGCATAATATATTCTTTCTTCCCTGTATCCTGATAAAATGGCTGATGTTGATTCCATATAAAAGCAATATACAAAGGTTTCACTTTTATCCCTCCTTCACCCTTTCGGTAATGCTTTGGGTAAAAGTAAGCAACCAGGGTGTCTGGGGCAGCAATTTTATTTCCCATAGAGGCAAAATGGTTGAGCCCTGGTATGCCCGTTCCATTCCTGATTCAGACTGTGAAACTGTTTCAATGGGCAGGCGCCAGACAGTGGTAGGTCGGGCAAAACGAAAAATTGCAGCAAGACCCAACCACTCATCAATGATACCAAAGCGGTTCACATTGACAGTGCAACCGCGCGAATCCAGATATTTATCCTGCAGCGTTTGCCCGGGTGCGGTGTAATAGCGGTCTGCTGCATGGCCAGCCAAGAAATTTAAATTAAATTCTACCGCAAAGGCAATTTCCAGGCTTGTCTGTCCTTCATTAATAATTTGATAATCATAACGGATTACAGCTGTTTGCGGTTGATAAGAAATTACTTTCTTGATGGTGAGCGGCCAAATCTTTTTACCTAATTTAACAGTTCCACGGCGAGCTAACTTGACTTGTGCACTTTCTTTAACCGCAGCCGCAATTACTTCATATTCACCGTCAAAAAAATCACCGGCTTCCAACTCATAAGGCATCTCGTTGATTTTTATCCCACACGGGTAAAAATGATCCCGCAGTGAAGTGCGGCGATAAGGGTCATAAATTAGAAACCGTTCCAAACCTGCTTCTTTGACGCGCTTAAGATGGTGAATTGTTTTTACCTCTTCTTCCGCAGTGCAAACATCATCTGCCAGCTCATAAAGATTACAATGATAAGCTTCCTGCCTCCGTGTAAGAACATCCAGCAAATTAAAATTTTTTGGTTTATAATCAAGTTCCAACAGGGATCCGCCTTGAGCCGGAGCCACAATAAAACCCATATCAGGCCCTGCCACCATTATTTCCGTCCTGCCATCAAAATCAAAATCTTTTTGCTCTATTTCCACCCATGCTTCATTATCATGCAACAAACGATCCACTATCCCTTCTGCTTTCAGAAGGCGATTGTAGAGCGCAGAGCGAAGAAAATTAAGGTAAAGCCCGCCAAATATACCGTGCCAATAAGCACAATTACACTGTCCCGCCCATAAATATTCCTGCGCCTCTCTTTTTTGCGGACCATCGGGTAAAAGCTTTATTTTTTCCCGTAGGTGGAGCATTTTTTTATGTAAGTGATTACTTTCTGGATAACGGGTAAAGAAATTCCGCCAGTAGCCGCCTGACCACTCCATCATTTCCCGATATGAACCGGCCGGTAGATACACCAGACCCGCCGGGCGATAATTTTTCATAAACTCCTGAAAAGTAGTGATATTGATCCAATCGCTATTTTCCTCCAAGAGAGAAAAAAAGTTGTGTAGCCACCCTTGCTCATAAACCAATTTGGCAGTACCGGGCCAGGAGCCAAACTTTTCTCCGTCATCAGCCAGCACCACCAAGCGATCACCGGTCTCTGTAGCTACTTCTTTTAGGTAAGAAATAGTTTGCTTGGGATCAGCAAAAGGTATCAAGTAACGCATTTTTTCATTAATAGGAAAAATAAAAAGCCTGTTTCCCTCTTCTTCAGTAAGATAATAATGAAATAATTGCTCCTCAGCCAGCCCAATCTGTTTAAAATTTGCATCATCAATTACCGTATACTGTATTCCGGCCTTTGCCAGAGGACGGGCAAAGCCCGGTTCCCAGACTCGTTCCGCCAACCATGCTCCCTGAACATCAACCTGAAAGTTTTCGCGCAAAAAACGACTATGTTTTTTGATCTGACCAATTTTGTCCTCATCGGGAATCATTGCCAGAATTGGCTCATAAAAAGCCCCGCCCATCATTTCCAGCTGACCGCTTGCCGTTAATTTACGCAGTCGAATCATAAATTCAGGCTGATTTTCCTGTAACCAGCGCAACAGGATGCCGGAATAATGCTGCACCACTTTAATTGTCGGATGTTTTTCCAGCTCCTCAATGAACGGCAAATAAGCCTGCTTATAATTTTGCCTGAAAACATCCGGGAAGTTACCCTCCGGCTGGTGATTATGTAAAGCTAAAATGAAGTTGACTTTTTGCTTTTTGTACATCCTGCTTCCTCCAAACTGAAAGAAAGATTATTTCTACTGCTGACGGATAAAATAGACAAAAGGAATTCTAAAGAACGTACGCATAGCTTGCCACATTAGCCTGTTTATATGCAAATTCCAGCTGCCGCTAAGACATCATAAGAACATCAAAACAGGGTAATACTACTATGTGTTCTTTCTTTAACATTTAAAAGAATTTTTTTATCAATTAAGGAGGCAGTTATGCACCTACCGGACAGACATGAACTAAATGCCGGGTGGACACTCCCACACAGTTATGGCGTGGATCGTTTAGTTTTACTGCCGCGGGATCCATATAAACTGTATGCTTATTGGGAAGTTACACCGCAATTGGAACAAAAAATGTCCCAACTTTACTCCGGAGCATGGGAAAAGGGACAAAGGGTACTAAAACTATTAAATTTAGACATTGGAAATGAGCAATTAATCCCCATTGAAAGTTTTGCTACTAACTGGTATCTGGATGTCAGTGAAGCCGACCAATCTTATCAGGTACATTTAGGGCGTAAACTACCGGATGACAGCTTTGTTGCCATGTTAACTTCCAACATAGTGCGTACTCCCCGCAATTCCCTCTCTTCCGTCATTGATCCCCGTTGGCGCATGTTTAATTTTTGGCAGCATCGATATAAGCGCAAAATAATGTGTGGGTATTCATCCTATGATATTTTCCCTGCCAAAGCAGAGAGAAAGGAGGTTTAAAGTGAGCAAGGGTTATCTTTCTCTCATCCTGCATGCCCACTTACCATTTGTCAGGCATCCGGAATACTTATTTTCCCTGGAAGAAAAATGGTATTTTGAAGCACTTACGGAATGTTACCTGCCGCTATTGGAAGTCTTACACAGATTAGAACGCGACAATATTGATTATCGCCTCACTATTTCCATTTCCCCCACCCTGGCTGCCATGTGGCAGGATTCTTATTTAAAGGAAAAATACCGCTCATATTTATTAAAACTACTGGACTTGGCAGATAAAGAGATAAAAAGAACAGCCGGGGATCCCCATTTCTTTCCCTTGGCGCAGCACTACCGGCAGCGTTTTCAGTCAGCATATCGGGATTATTTTGAACACTACCAGGGTGATTTAGTCGGTGCCTTTCGCCGACTGGCACAAGGAGGAAAGATTGAACTCATTACCTGTGCCGCCACACATGGTTATCTCCCGCTTTTACTGAACCGGCCGGAAGCCGTTTATGCGCAGCTTTATACGGCAATTGATCAACATACACGTCTTTTCGGACGGGCTCCAAAGGGCATCTGGCTGCCTGAATGTGCTTACGAAAGCGGCCTGGAAGAATTTTTGGCGGAACTAGGTATTAACTATTTCTTTTTGGAAACACACGGCATTCTTTATGCTAAGCCAAGACCGGCTTACGGCACCTACAGCCCACTCCTTACCCCCAGCGGTGTAGCGGCATTTGGGCGGGATGAAGAATCCAGCAAGCAAGTATGGAGTAAGACAGAAGGTTATCCGGGGGATTATTATTATCGTGATTTTTACCGTGATATCGGCTATGATCTGCCCATGGAATATATAGCCCCTTATATTCATCCTGACGGGATTCGGATTCATACCGGATTTAAATATTACCGCATTACAGGTAAAACTAACCATAAGGAACCATACAATCCGGTTGAGGCACAAAAAAAAGCAGCCGAACATGCAGGCAATTTTATGTTTAACCGCGAACGCCAAATAGAATATTTGGCAGATGTCATGAATCGGCCGCCAATTATAGTTGCTCCTTACGATGCCGAGCTTTTTGGCCACTGGTGGTATGAAGGCCCCGCCTGGCTGGAATTTTTATTCCGTAAAATTCATTATGACCAAAATATTTTTACCCCCATAACTCCTTCAGAATATTTAAATTTAGGCCTGCCGCTGCAGGAAGCGGAACCATCCCCTTCCAGCTGGGGTCATGAAGGTTATCACGGCGTTTGGTTAAACCAGGAAAATGACTGGATTTATCCCCACCTCCATATGGCAGCAGAAAAAATGGTACAAGCCGTTCGCGATTTTCCGCAGGCCACCGGTATTGAAAAAGAAGCGCTAACGCAATTAGGACGCGAACTACTTCTGGCACAGGCCAGTGATTGGCCTTTTATTATGTCAACAGGAACCATGGTACGGTATGCAAAAGAACGCGTACATGACCATCTGGTTCGTTTTAACCGCCTCCTAACACAGCTCTACCGGCGCCAAATAGACGAGGAATGGCTGCGCAAACTGCAAACACACGATAATATCTTTCCCCATTTAGATTACAAAATCTATGCACCGTTAACGGAAAAAACAGCAGTTCACTAAAAAATGGGATTAGACGCCGTCTAACCCCATTTTTTTTAACTTTAAAAGTTATTTAATTTCTTTTTGATACTTTTTTATTTTTTCAGCATAGAAATCCGTCAGCTCTGCTGCAGCTTCGGCATCACTGCCTTCACTATAAATGCGATAGATAGGTTTTTCTGAATCCGGCAAAACCAAAGCCCAACCTTGAGGATGTTTTACTTTTATACCATCGATTAGCTCCACTTCATCGCCCTGCGAATCCTCAATCAAGCGACGCATCACAGTCCCTTTGGCCTTCCAGGAACAATCTACCTGCCGCTTGTGCATATGAAATGGAGGAATGCTCTTGACCAGAGCCGAAAGTTCCAGCCCTTCACTTGCCAGATACTCCAGAATTTTGGTTAAAGCTGCAAGGGCATCAAAGGACAAAAGAAACGGATCATATTTGGCACCTTCTGCTTCCTCATTGTATAACGCCTCCATAACAGCCCGCGGAGCTGTTTTGGTACGCACCACTTTCCCCTGGTACATTTGGGCTAGCTTTTCAATGATGGAAGGAGCAGTTACAGGTACAGCCATAGTGCCTCCCTGCTTACTGCGAAAAACAATGGCAGAAATTAAGGCTGTCAATAATTCATCGGCTATTAAACACCCTTCTTGGTCAAAAAGAAAAAGCTTTTCGGCGTTGGCATCCATCATGACACCTAGATCGGCAGCATTCTGTTTAACTGCCTCTGCTACACTGGGGAATTGTTCCTGCATAGCAGCCAGAGTCAAAGGTTCCTTCTGAGCAGAAATGGTTATAACTTCACAATTTAGCTGCTGCAGCAGCGGCACCAAATATTGATATAACCAGGGTGTAGGGTATGCCAACAGCACTTTTCGCCGCTTTGCCGCAAAAACATTTAAATCCAGCTTTGCAGGCAGTTCTTCCCAATATAAAGCAGCAGTCTGCGTCATTTTTATAACTTCACCCACATCTGTGCTTTTACTGCGTTTAAAATCTTCACGATAATAAGTTTGTTCAATTTTTCTTTCCATGGCCTTCGTTAAAGACAAGCCTTCGGCATCGAAAAATTTAATCTGCACGGCAGCATTATCATAGGGCGAAATTCGGAAATGCATGCCTCCGGTAGCAGGCAGCCTCTTTATTGCCTGGCGGCTAATAGGAGTTACTGATACCCCTAAATCATAAACCTGTGTCCCGGATGACAACAATCCAGCCACGGCTGCTTCTTTCAACATCCGTGAAGCTTTCCAGTCATCACTGCTGACGGCAACCTGGCTGTTTTCTCCCAGTAAAGAACCATATGCGGCTGAAAGTTTAGCTACTAATTCTGGTGTAATTTCCAAATTAACAATGCCGCTGACACCATCATTGCCAAAAAGTTTTTTCGCCGGCTTTACTCCCCAAATGATACTCTCAGCCACAATGCTGCCGTTATCGATATTTTTGTGGGGCCAAACTTTCACATTGGGTTTCAGGCGACAATTTTCCCCTACCACAGTATCATCTCCCACTACGGCCCCTTCAAAAAGGGAAGCACCTCGCAGGACTCTTACACGATTAGCTAAAATAGCTCCGCGAATTTCTGCCTGTGGTGCAATGTAGACATTGCGCCAACAAAGACTGCGTTTAACTGAAGCATAACTGTCGACTGTTGTCTGCGCCCCAATCACACTGTATTCTTCTACCCTTGCTTTTTCTTTGATATGTGCGCCCCTGCCGATAAAAACCGGGCCTGTAATTTGCGCATCATCAGCAATTACTACATTTTCTTCCACGAAAACACCGGGCGCTATTTCTTTGGCATCTAAATCTATCTTCACCCTACCCTGCAGGATATCAAGATGTGCTTGATGATACTGCTGTAAGTTACCAATATCACACCAATAACCTTCTGCCACATAGCCGTAAAGGGGATAACCTTTTGCCATTAATAAAGGAAAAAGATCTTGAGAAAAATCGAACTTGGTTTTGGCTGGAATAAACTGCAGTACTTCCGGTTCTAAAATGTAAATTCCCGTATTTACGGTATCACTAAATACTTCGCCCCAACTAGGTTTCTCCAAAAATTGAGTAATTCTATCTTCAGTATCAGTAATTACAATCCCATATTCCAGTGGATTATCTACGGAAGTAAGAACAATTGTGGCCAAACCGCCTTTTTGGCGATGAAAAGTAATGGCTTTTTGTAAATCAAAATCCGTTAAAGCATCGCCGCTAATGACCAAAAAAGTTTCATCTAAAAAAGAAGCGGCATTTTTGACGCTACCTGCCGTTCCTAAGGGAATATCCTCAATGTAGTAGCGCATATTGACGCCAAACTCCCGGCCATCAGCAAAGTACTTTTTAATTTGCTCAGGCAAATACTGCAGCGTTACACCAATTTCAGTAAGGTTATGGCGTTTTAGCAGGGCAACAATATGTTCCATCATTGGCCGGTTAACAAGTGGAACCATAGGTTTGGGGCGGTCACAAGTAAGGGGACGCAGGCGTGAACCTTCCCCGCCAGCCATAATAATAACTTTCATTTTTTCCCTCCTATTAGTGAACTTCCCTGTGGTAATACTGCTCCCGATGCTTTACATACTGCAATGCCCAGTCACTATGACGCCACTGCTTAAGAACCTGACGATAAATACTTTGCGTCTGTTTGGCTATTTCCTGCCAAGCATAATTATTTTTAACCTTTTGCAGAGCATTTTCCGACAACTGCTCAGCATATGTCGTATCCTGTAACAATTTAATAATTTGCTCTGCCAGTGAATCCGCATTGTCGGGATAACATTTTAAACCCGTTATACCATGATCCACGATGTCCGATAAACCGCCCGTATCCGACACCACCACCGGCACCTTGGCAGCCATGGCCTCTAGGGCCACAATGCCAAAGGGCTCATAAAGACTGGGAAAAACAGCAACGGCCGCCGAACGGTAAAGGGCATTGCGAGTAGCATCATCAATATAACCTGTAAAATACAAATGCTGCTCTATGCCCAACTCACGAGCCTGCCCACGCAGAGTTTCTAAAGCCGGGCCTTTACCGGCGATAACGAACTTTGTCTTGGGAACAGCGGCCAAAATACGGGGAACTGCCTGCAGTAAAATATGTAATCCTTTTTCTTGCACTAGGCGCCCCACAAAAAAAACAATTTTTTCATCATGAGCAGCATAGCGTTCCCTGACAGCCGCAACATTAGCTATCCGCTTGAATTGCTGCAGTTCGACGCCATTGGGAATGATAACAATTTTATCTTCAGGCAGGTGAAAAACCCTCTGCAGTTCATGATACATATATGAACTGCAGCAAATAACTTTCCAGGCCTCATAGGTCAACCACCATTCCACATCGCTGATATAACGCTGCTCATCTGTATGCAAACCACGATTACGCCCATATTCCGTGGCATGGATGGTTGCCACCAATGGTTTTCTCAAAGCATGCTTAACAGCGCGGGCAGCATAAGCTACCAACCAATCGTGGGCATGTATAAGATCATAATCTGCACCGGCTAAAAATAGTTCCAGCGCCTTTTCCAGCATTGCTATATTATATTGTAAAATCCCGGAAATAAAATCTCTTGGCACTAAATGGTATGGTCGTACCCGCCAGACCCTGACCCCGCCATTGAGTTCTTTTTCCGGAGTATCTTCATTCTCATTAATAGTAATCACGTCAACTTCGACACCAATTCTGTGCAAAGCAGCACTAAGTTCGGAAACATGACGGGCTAAACCACCAATAACACGCGGTGGATATTCCCAAGAAAACATTAAAATGCGCACAAGTAAATCCCCCCTAGAGTATCATTCCTTCGCTATTATGTCCAACCGCTTTGAATATATTAAAACTCTCAATTGTTAAGAAGGGGGATGAAGGAAAGTTGTTATCTGCCATCCTTTTCCGTCACTTTCAATGGTTACTGCACCGTGACAGTCTGTCCGAAAAATATCAACTTGCTGTTCTTTTAGTATGTCCAAGGTTTCTGCATGGGGGTGCCCAAAAATATTTTTGCCTACCGAAATTACAGCGGCCTGCGGTCTAACCGCTTCCAGCAAGGCTGCAGACATCGCATCGCGGCTGCCATGATGCGGGACCTGCAGTACATTAGCCTGCAGCTGCGGCGACGGCAGCTGTAAAATCTGTGCCACTGCAACTTCTTCCGCATCCCCCATCAGCAATAAAGAAAAATCATTGTAGACTAGTTTTATTACTAGTGAATTATTATTTACATCATCATCAGTATGAGAAAAAAGCTCCCTAGCCGGGGAAATAATCTGCAGCTTAATACCATCCAAATGTAAGCTATAGCCGGCATGCACAGTAAAACTGGATACCTGCTTTTCTGCCAATAGCTGCTGTAAATCATAATAAAGAGGGCTTTCTTCCCGCTGACCATTGCTGATAAAAACCTCCGTCGGCACTGCTGCCAAAATGGCAGGCATCCCGCCATAATGGTCCTGATGTGGGTGGGAAAGAATTAAGGCAGTGAGCCTAGCAATCTTGTGCCGACGCAAATAGGGCAAAATTACCTGTTCACCCACAGCAGGGAAGCCTCCACCGGCATCGAAAAAAAGATGGCGCCCGGCAGGTGTCCGTAAATGAACGGTTAATCCTTGTCCGACATCAAGGAAGGTGACGGATAAGCGCCCTTGCTGCGGAAATGAAGACAGCAGAACTATATTGGCAAAACAAAGCAGAAGCAAGAGCATCTTTGCTTTCAGCGGCCGCCATTTTTCGTATGTTACAAGCAAAAAAAGCAGTAAAGTGTAAAGCCACTGCCACAGCGGCGCTAAAGTGGGTAAATAAAATGTTCCTACCGGCAAGACAGCAAAGAAGCATGGAACTTTCTCTAAAAAAGTGAGGACAGGTAAAACCGTTAGTAGAAAAGGGGCTGCTAAAGGCAGGGATATCAACCCGCCCAGCATGCCCAGTAAACTAATTATTACTACTATACCAACTAAAGGGATACAAAGCAAGTTCAGCGGTAGAGTATAGACTGAAAGATAACCAAAATGCTGCAGTTGCAGGGGCAAAACACCAGCCATGGCTGCCAATGTTACTGCAAGAGAAGCGGCAAGGCTTTTGGGCAAACGAGAAAAATAGCCTTCCAGGCGCGCTGCTAACAGTAAAATGCCAATGGTGGCAGCAAAAGAGAGCTGAAAAGAAAGGCTAAACAGCCACAGCGGGCGATAAATTAGCATTAATAATGCCACTATTGATAACAGCTGCAAACCTGAACTTTCCCTACCCCCTTTTCTGGCGGCTAAAGTAATAAACCAGGAAAGGGCAGCTCTCCAAACCGGCGGATTAGCTCCGGTTAAAAAGACATAACAAAAAACAAAAAAACCGGAAAAAAATAAAGCAAAAAATGATCGGCGCGTGCCGCACAGCCGCTGAAAAAGAAAAGTCGCAAAGGAAGCGATAAACCCCACATGTAAGCCTGAGACAGCTAAAACATGAGCCAGGCCCAAGCGCTGGTAAGCTGCCAAGGTTTCCTCCCTCAGGCTATCTTTTTCCCCCAGTAGGATACCTGCAGCCAGTCCACCCTCCGCCGCGGGCAGATGATGCATAAAAATTTGCTGTGCTTTTCCCCGTACTTTGGCCATCAGGCAGAGAAAAGGGCTACCGCCAAAACCCGGCAAAATTAAAACATCACGACCGTTTACCGCTAAGACTGCACCAATATTGGCAGCAGTAAGATAGCCGGCATAATCAAAACCACCAGGATTACGCCGTCCGACCGGTGCTCTAAGCCTTCCCCACAAGGAAAGATTTCTTCCGGGTGTCGGTTTAAATCCCCTTGGCTGCTGATAAACCTTAACCAAGACCTCTGCCTTTGTGTTAATACACTTTCCGTCTTCTCCTTTAAATTCTTCAATCGAGAAAATAAATTGAGAATTATCCTCCTCTTGCTTCAGCATCTCCTTTATATAGCCGGTAAAGTGCCCCTGCCGTTCCAACAGCGGTTTAATGGGTATTTGGAGGGCACTATAAGACACTTGATATGCCAACATACCCAAACTCAAAAATAAAAAAAGAAGCCCCACTGCAGCAGACTTCTTTTTTACTGATAAAAAGATGGAGAGAATCAGCGCTGCTGAACCCAATACAATTATAATCCATACAGGTAGCCAAAATTTGCTACCCAATGCTATACCTGCAGCATAAGCAGCAGTAAGAAAGGGCAGGACAGGCATCCTTTTACTCCCCCTTTTGCTGAAAAACAGTCAGGAGTGACTATGAGCTATTTAGGAATAGCTTCGCGGGCCAGTTGATCACAGCGATTATTAAGTTCATCATCAGCATGTCCTTTAACTTTAACCCATTCAATTTGATGCTTTCCAGACAGCTCTAAAAGCTCCTCCCATAAATCACGGTTTTGCACCGGTTCCTTTTTACTGTTCTGCCAACCGTTGCGACGCCATTTGTCAACCCAACGCTGATTAAAAGCATTAACCAGGTAAGCGCTGTCACTGTGCAATTTAACCTGACAGGGCTCCTTAAGCTGACGCAGGGCGGCAATTGCTGCCTGCAATTCCATACGCTGATTGGTGGTTACTTTTTCCCCGCCGGAAATTTCTTTTTTATGGCTCCGATACAGAAGTATGGCTCCGTAACCACCGGGGCCGGGATTGCCTGAACAAGCACCATCGGTATAAATAATAACTTTTTTCATCATTCCTCCCCTATTTCTGCCTGATTCTCGGTTTCCTGTTGTCGTTCGACTTTTTGCAAAGCCGATATTACCTTTCCTAATTCCTCCTGTAGGCGTCCATATTCAGACCAATCGCCCCTTCTCAAGGCTTCTTGGGCGGCATCATATAAATCCGCCGCTTCCTTAATCAATTGCTGCAGATTATTTTCTCCTGGATCAGTGCCGGGCGGTTCGGTATCTACAGGCTCTTTTTCTTCAGCGGGATGCAAGCCAAAAACGGCGGCTAAAGATTCTGCCAATGTATTTTCCATAACGATCTTGTCTCCATAAGCCACAATAACTCTGGCCAGTTCAGGGAATTGGCTCTGCTCAGCCTGCAGATACAGTGGCTCAACATATAGTATAGTACCGTTTATGGGCAACACCAATAAATTTCCCCGCACGACACGTGAACCCTGCTGGTTCCATAATGCCAGCTGTTGCGATATGGCAGTATCCTGGTCAATACGGGCTTCAATTTGGGCAGGGCCGTAAAGCAGCTCACCCTTAGGAAACTGATAACAAACCAATTGTCCGTAATGCTTACCGTCACAACGCCCGGCAAGCCAAGCCACCATGTTGTTACGATTATACATGGTATAAGGTAAAATTAAAACAAATTCCGGATCTTCCTCACCAGGTAAATTTAAAATTGTGTAATAAGGCTGCAGGGGAACAGTCTCTTCCCCGTATTTTTCCAGAGGTATCTGCCAACGGTCTTCTTTATTATAAAAAACTTTAGCATCACCCATATGATAAGTGGCAAAAATATGTGACTGAATTGTAAACAAAAATTCAGGATAGCGCACATGCTCTTTGAGACCGGCAGGTATCTTTTCAGCAGAAATAAAAAGATCGGGGAAAATTTTCATATAGGCAGCAATATAGGGTTCATCAGGTTGAAAAACATAGAAGCGCACCGTACCGTTATAAGCATCCACAGTAACCTTAACTGAATTGCGGATATAATTAATGCCTTCATAGGGTTCGGCATACGGGTAACGGTTACTGACGGTATAAGCATCCAACAGCCAATACAAGCGGCCGCCATCAATTACTAAATAAGGATCATTATCGTATTTGAGAAAAGGCATTATTTTCTGCACACGGGAAATAATTTCACGATTAAAATGGATACGGCTTGTGGCTGTAAGTTCATTGGAAAAAAGTATGCGGTAATCAGAAAAGCGCAGGGCAAGTAAAAGGCGCCGAAAGAATCCCCCTACCGGCAGGCCGCCTTCTCCTTCATAGCGTGTTGTGGCATTTGTTTCACCCAGAGGATAATCAAATTCATCAGTTCTCGTGCCGGTAAAAATATAGTAGTCCGTTAATTCACCATAATAAATCTGTGGCACTTCGACCTGCAGTGCGCTCCCCCCCTGGATGGGGAAATCGCGCAGCAAAAATTCCGGTAAACGCTGTTTAGAAACGGCATTAACTTTATTCGCCACTACACCATATCCATGGGTATAAAACAAGCGCATATTAACCCAGGTAGGTGAAGACAATTTTACGGCCTGCATCTCCCGGGCCGACAGCATCAGCTGTACTTGTTTTCCATTTATGCTGTACCGGTCCGTGTCAACATCATGAAAAGTGTAGTAGTCACGCAAAGCTTGAAGTTGATTATATGTGAGCAGCAAAGGACGCCAGTCCCAAAGGCGAATGTTTTCGATCGTCCCCTCAGTGGCTGTTAATTCCTCATAACTTAGAGGCCCGGTAAGCGGGAATTGACGAAGCTGCAATTGATCCAAACCGTAGGCTTTTTGTGTAAAGTCTAAATTATGCCGTAAATAAGGTTCTTCTTGTACAAATTCATTAGGTTCAACAATAAATTTTTGTACCGCAGGCGGCAGCAGAAAGTTAACTAGAACAGAAAGGGCAATTACAGCGGTCAAACCGCCGGTGATAAAGCGTGTACTCTTTACTTTAAAGTTTAGAAGTAAAGCCAGCACAATTAACACTGTGATAATTAGCAGTAGCCAGTAAGCCGGCAATAAAACACGCAGATCAGTAAAACCGGCGCCAAAAAATACGCCGCGTTGGGAGTAAAGCAAATTATACATTTGCAGGCGATACCCCAGGGCCACCACCATTAGTGTTCCCGCCAGCAGCAACGAGAGATGTGATGTTCCCGTTTGCGGCAAAAATCTGCGCACGCCTATCTGCTGCGGTGGACTTACTAATAAATAAAAAGCAGTACAAACAACGGCGGTCACAATAAACAATACTAACAAATATTGATAAAGCAGTTCCAGAAAGGGCAAGCTAAAAAAATAAAATGACAAATCCCGACCGAAAACAGGATCGCTTACTCCAGTGGGACTAGCTGCTTTTAGAAGGCGAATTGTAATCCACTCACTACCAGATATAGCTGAAATTATCGAGCTGATAAGAACAGTCAGCAGTAAAAAAAAAGCACGCAAACGTTTGGGTGTCAGTATATTGCCAAAACGCGTATTCATTAAGACATGCCGGAGTATTAGGTTTGGCATTTCCAGTATAGTTTTTTCTGTACGCCGCAGATTTAAATAAAGAAAAAGAGCAAAAATTAGCCAGCCAGCAAATTTCACTATCCAGTCTGAAGTGAGAAAAATAAGATAGCTATTGGCAAATCCCAATTGCTTAAACCAGAGCCAATCAATATATATTACCGATAAAACCCAGAGAAACAGGGCTAATAGCACTGCTGTACCAATGATCGCTGCTGTCTTTTTCATTATGACACCTCCATTACTGTATATTCTTGCCAGTAAAAGATATTTCCTGCTTTAAACAAAGGCAAGGTTGCATAAAAATAACTGCTTTAACAGATATTCTAAAATGACATTACTTCAAATAAATGAGGCGAGATTATGACCAGTGCTTTTTCCATCTTTAAAAAGCTAAATATTTTTAAGAAAAAGGAAGTGCCAACAAAAAACAGGGGGTCTGCTGCCAAAAAAGCTGAAAATGACGATTCCCCAATTTTAAGTGAACGTTTGGCTTTAATCAAAAAACGGCTTGGCGAAAGTAATGATGTAGTAATCCGTGAATTTAGCAGCAGTAATGATAAAGTAAAAATGGCTTTATTGTATATCGATGGGCTGGTTGATAAAAAAATGGTTAACGATAATATTTTACAGCCCATCCTCTCAAACACCATTGCCAATCAATACACGGAAAAGCTTACTTCAGAAAATGCATTGGAGCTTTTGCAAAAACATATTACTTCCGCCAGTGAACTCTCCATAGCACCCAATTTAACACAAGCTTTGAAAATGGTTCTTTCGGGCGATACGGCGCTTTTTATTGATCAAGAACAAAAAGTTATTATTTGCGGAACCAGAATGTGGGAAAAACGCACAGTTGCCGAACCGGAAACGGAAGCTGCTGTCCGTGGACCCCGTGAAGGCTTTACTGAAACAATGCGGATTAATACCTCACTATTGCGGCGCCGCATAAAACATGAAAATTTACGTTTTGAAACCATGAAAGCCGGCAGACGCACTGCTACTGAAATTAATTTAGTCTATATCAGCGATCTTGTTAACCAAAGTGTTTTGCAGGAATTAAGGCGACGCATCGCCGCCATTGATACAGATGCCATTCTGGAATCCGGTTATATTGAAGAATTTATTGAAGACGTCCCCTTTTCCGTCTTTCCGCAAATAGAACACACTGAACGTGTCGATAAAGCAGCTGCCGCCATCCTGGAAGGACGCATTCTGGTTATGACTGACAATACACCCTTTATGCTTATTATTCCTACCAGCTTCTTCCAGTTTATCCAGGCCTCCGAAGACTACTATGAAAGGCCTTTTGTGGCATTTTTTCTCCGGCTGCTGCGCCTTTTTGTCTTAAATGTTGCTTTAATCCTGCCTGCTACTTACGTGGCCGTAATCAGCTTTCACCATGAAATGCTCCCCACTTCACTGCTTTTAAATATTGCGGCAGCCCGAGAAGGAATCCCCTTCCCCGCAGTTGCCGAAGCTCTACTGATGGAGGGCACCTTTGAAGTGCTGCGTGAAGCAGGCGTCCGCCTACCCAGAACTGTGGGACAGGCAGTTAGTATTGTCGGAGGTTTAGTAATCGGCGATGCTGCCATTCGCGCCGGACTTGTTTCCCCCGGAATGGTAATCATTGTGTCTGCCACTGCCATCTCTACTTTTGCCATTCCCGCTTTTAATGCCTCCATTGCTTTGCGCATTTTACGCTTTCCCTTAATTATTTTAGGTTCCATCATGGGACTATATGGTGTCATTTTTGGTCTGATCGTTATTCTCATCCATCTGGCCGGCTTGCAGTCCTTTGGTGTACCTTATTTATCGCCACTGGTACATGGCACAATCGGCGATATGTTTAAATCCCTTATCCGCCCGCCACTATGGATGTCACGCACACGTCCGGATATGCTAAAACTACAGCAACAGCAGCGGCAGGCAACTAATGTTGGTAAGCGCCATGTGCCCCCTGAAAAAAGAGAATTAACTCACGAAAAAATGGAGGAAAACAATGCTGGAGAAAGGTAAAATTTCACCCCGACAAAGCTGCCAACTTTTAATTATGGCTTTAATTGCTACAGCTATTTTACTAGTACCGTCTATTACAATACAACAATTGGAGCAGGATGCCTGGCTGGCTGTGCTGTTGGGAACGTTGTGGGGCCTGGTCACCCTTTTTGCCGTTTATCAGTTAGGTCTTAAATACCCGAATCAGACTATTTATGAGTACGCTCAGACGCTTTTGGGTAGATGGCCGGGAAAAATTGTGGGACTTGTTTATGTCTGGTCTTTTCTGCGAGTTACGGCCATTGTGATCCGCGAATTTGGCGATTTCATGACCACTTCCTTTATGCCCAATACCCCCATCTCCGTTTTTTCCATTAGCCTGATTTTTCTTGCCATCTGGGCTGTTTTTGCTGGGCTGGAAATACTGGCCCGCATGAATGAATTTATCATTATTTTGGTCATCAGTTCACTAATCTTTATTATGCTGCTTTCCCTCGATAATTGGGATTTGGCCAATCTGCAGCCCATGTTCACAGCCGATTTACTCGCTGTCGTAAAAACATCATTTATTCCGGAAGTATGGGCTGTAGATACCATAACCTTATCTGTGATAATTCCATTTTTAACCCGTCCCAAACAGGCCTTAGTAGCCGGTGCATTTGCCGCATTTTTTGCTAATGGTCTTTTGGCAGCCGGTATTATAGCAGCCCTGGCAACATTTGGCCCATTTTTGCTGCAGATAACTCGTTTTCCCATCCTGACATTTGTCCGTGTCATCAATATAGGTAAAATATTATCACGTTTTGAAGTGCTGGTTATGGTAGTCTGGGTGGCGGGAGTCTTTATTAAGACCACATTATACTTATACTGTGCTTGCTTAGGTCTGGCACAAATAACAGACCTAAAAGAAATACGTCCGGTGGTTTTACCCTTGGGCGTTATAGTTATAGTTTGGTCATTTTCAATGTTTAACAATATTGCTGAATTGGAATTATCTATGAGTACGCCCTCAGCAAGGCCAATACTCATTTACTTAGGGGTACCTCTTTTACTCTTATTAGTCAGCTGGTTTAAAGAAAAACTCCAGAAGCGTCAACCACGGAGGGCGCAATGAAACAAATGAGAAAGCTTTTAACGATTTTTCTCTGCCTAATTTTTTTGATCTCAGGCTGCTGGGATTACGTTGAAGTAGAAGAATTAACGCTTGTACGCACCATTGCCATTGATTATCTACCGGAACGCAGAGCACCTTATCTTGTTACTTTGGCCATCTCCCTGCCTGCCGATATTGCAGGAGAAAAAAGCGGCAGCGGAGGTGGTAGTCCAACGCAACTGTTTTCTGCCGTTGGCGCCACTTTAAATCTGGCAATAGAACAAGCTTCTTTAAATCTATCAAGGCGCTTGTTTTTCTCCCATGCTGAATTAATTCTTATCGGTGAGGAAGCGGCGAAACATGGGTTGCTCCATATTTTAGATTTTATCTCCAATCACCCGCAAGTCCGCTTTAATGTTGATCTCTTGATAACCAAGGGCTTTGCCCGAGATGTAATGACAACTACCGAACGCCTGGAAGTAGCCATTACAGAAGAAATGATTGGTATGATTGATCAAGCCCGGTACTCATCGGAAAGCGATCCGCTACAAGCTTTTGAGTTTCTGCAAAAATTAGTTACACCGGGACAAGATGCTTATACTGCTCTCCTACTCAAAGGCCCGCCCTTGGAAGAAGAAATAGCTAAATTAAAGGATGAACAAAAACCCGGCGGACAGGAAGAAAGCACGGAAGGGGGTGCTGGCGGTGCTAATGGAGGGGGAAAAAGTGAAGGCGGAAGCAGCGGCAGTACTGAAGACATACAGGAAATACTTACAATGGCAGGTTTAGCAGCCTTTCAGAATGATAAACTGGTCGGGTTCTTAAATAGCCATGAAACACGTGGTCTACTTTGGTTTCTCGGCAAAACCAACCGCACTTTTCTGGCCATAGAAAATCCGGAAAAGCCAAGTGAAACCATTTCCCTGCATGTCGCCCGAGTGCAAACTAAAATTAAACCGCACCTAGAAAACGGACAAATTTCCTTTTCCGTAGAAGTCATCACCGAAGGCGATATCCGTTCACAAACCGGCAACACAGAAATCTTCACGCCGGAGATGATTAATAAAATTAATAGCGCCAAAGCCGGCGCTATAAAGCAGGAAATGGAAAAAGCAATGCGCAAAATGCAGGAACTTAAAGTAGATTTAGTTGGTTTTGGCACGATTTTATACCGCCACGATCCGGAAACCTTCAGACTTCTAGAAGAAAAATGGCCAGAGGAATTTAGCAAGCTGAAAGTTAACATCGTGGTTACTTCTGAAATCCGCCGCACAGGTATGCAGTCACATCCAGCCCGATTGAGACGTTAATTTAATGGAGGTGGCAGTCCTGTTAATTCTACTGGTACTGGCGTTATTAAGTATAGCCGCATTTGAAATGCCGCGCTTGATCAAAAATAAATGGTGGCGCGAATTAGTCGTTTTTCTAATTTTATGGCTGCTTGCGTCTACACTGGCAGTGCTGCAGTTTCTCGACATAAAAATACCTGCTCCCATGGAATTATTAAAAAAACTAACCGCCATACTGCCGCCCCAAAACTAATATATTGTCAGATAATCTTTTAATGCGGACAAGGTGGCTGGACCTATACCGGGAACACAAGTCAAGTCGTCCACTGATTGAAAGGGACCATTTTCTTCGCGATAGCTTATAATGGCCGCCGCTTTCGCCGGCCCAATGCCCGGCAGCGCTTCGAATTCCCCGGCGGTCGCCGTATTTATATTT
>JAAZIQ010000029.1 GCA_012800795.1 Bacillota bacterium | reverse complement strand
TGAATCTGGAAAACCGGCTATTCTCGATATCATAATAGATCCTGATGATGTAGCCGAAGGTTTTATAGAATATAAAAAGCTATAAAACATCAACTGAGTTTTTTAACCTGTTTTAACAACGGCAAATCTTAAAAATATAAATTCATTTGCAGGGGCAATATCGTGCCATTAAGACTTATTTATTGCTTTAAAGGTGTTATTTGATGATTATCTTTTTGAGTTTCGTAAACAATCAACAGAAAAGCTGCATTACTTTAACTATAACCCAAGTTAAAGGATTGGCCCCATCGCATATACTTGAAATGCTAGTGGCACCTTCAGGGAATTGAAATGCTGCATCAATAGCTGCTTGTGTATGGTAAGGTGCCAAATTTGTTGAAATTAATAATCCTGCGGCAATAACTACTACACCGATTATAGTAGTTCTAAAAACATTGCCCCTGCATATAGGGGCTATCATGGCAACCATAGTGGGTATTGTTGCCAAATCGCCAAATGGTAGAACCCTGTTTCCTGGCAGAATAAATGCGAGCAAAATGGCTAGTGGTACCAAAATCAAAGCTGTAGTAATTGCTGCAGGATGGCCTATAGCCACTGCCGAATCAAGGCCGATGTAAAATTCGGTGCCTGCAAACCTCTTTTGCATGAACTTTTGGGCCGCTCTCGAAACCGGCATTAAGCCTTCCACAAGTATTTTCACCATTCTAGGCATTAAAAACATGACTCCCGCCATCGACATTCCCAGGTTCAATGCACCTTTAATATCATATTTTGCTAGTAGGCCTAAAATAGTTCCTAAAAACAAACCTATCATGGTGGGCTCTCCCAAAACCCCAAATTTTTTACTTATGTTATCGGAATTAATTTCGATTTTATTGAGTCCAGGTATCTTGTTTAATAATATGTCGATCGGTATTGCAATAGGGACATAGGCAATAGCAAAGCCATGGGGCAGCGAAATTCCCGGTAATCCATAGAACTCCTGCACCATGGCAGCCGTCCAATCACCTAACTTTAGAACAAAAGCGCAATTTACTGCAGCGGCCATTATTCCAAGGGTCAGATTTCCCGTAGCCGCAGTAACCAAAGCCCCGGTAAAGGCAAAGTGCCAATAATTCCAAAGGTCAACGTTAACCGTCTTTGTTGTTTTAGTGAGCAGCATGATTATATTTACTGCAAGGCCAATTGGTATTACCAGGGCGCCGACTCTTGATGCAAATGCAATTGCTGCTGCTGCCGGCCAACCTACGTCTATTACATCTAATTGCAAACCGCTGTTTTTAACCAGGGCTTCTGCTGCGGGACCCAAGCTGTTGGACAATAGACCTATAACCAGGTTTATGCCGATAAATCCAATACCGATTGTAATGCCTGATCCGAGAGCCCTGCTGAGTTTCTCGCCGAAAATGACGCTGAGTATAAAGATTAATATGGGCAACATAACCATTGGGCCTAAATCGAGAATAGCATTGATAATATACACAGTTCGTATCTCCTTCCCATTCTAGATTGCCGTCAGCATAAAGTTTAACAGGCTTTTTCTAATTGCTACTGCAATTCCCGGTTTTTTTAACACATTTATATATACACGAAGAATTGTAACACCTAGCTCACAGTTTGGCAAACAAACAAGATGTTCCTTTTTTTGTTTAAATTTGATGACAGCTTTGTTTATCGTACCTTTGCAAATTAAATTAATGCATAGTGTAAAATTACTTTGGGTAAAAACCAAAAAATAAAAGATAAGAGTATCTCCTCTGTGATATGATGTAATCTGCAAGAACCACAAAAATCACAGAAAAGGAGATATCCTTATGGAACTAATTATACATGAAATCATACAAAAAATCAGTAGTAGTTTTGAAAAAGAGCTAGAAAAACTAATAAGAGAAAAAAGAGACATATCCGAATTTGTA
>JAAZIQ010000028.1 GCA_012800795.1 Bacillota bacterium | reverse complement strand
TTTATTATTTAATTGGAGCCGGCGATGGGACTCGAACCCGCAACCTGCTGATTACAAGTCAGCTGCTCTGCCAGTTGAGCTACGCCGGCGTAACTTAGCGGCAATACATATACTAACATATTTCTTTTTACAAGTCAACACTCTGGACTGGAATTTCTAAATGTATGTTTTTCCTGCTAAATGTGCAAACATTAGGATAGGAGATTGGTTTAAGGAGGGTTTTGTTTTTTATGCAGGAAAATGAATTTGTACAAATTTTTAATGATCTGGAACGAGTAGAAAATGAACTGCGTAAAAGTGGCAATGATAAAGAAAAAAGGCAGAAGTGTTATGATAGGCTGCTGGAATTAAGGCGGCGGATGGATCGATACGTGGAATTCTGGCTGCGTTTTGAAGAAAAAATTAACGAAATGCAGGAAAAATATAATTTTCTGCTTCCCGATGAGATGCCGGAATCTTTTCTTCAAGCTTTTGGCACTGTTTTCCCGGAGGCGGAAAAAGAGATGCAGATAGAATTAACTGAAATAAAAAATGACCTGGATCGGAGAGGGGTTAAACCGGTGCTATTACAGGAGAATAATGAAGCATGTATCCGCTCATTTAGAAGAGCTCTTGGCTTTTTGGAATTAGCAATGATGGATGAAGCTATTCAAGAGTTTAAACAGATTATTCAGCAGGAACCGGATTTGTTGCTTGCCCATTTGTGTTTGGGCGTTGCTTATGCGGAGAGGGGAATGGCTGATGAAGCCATGCGCGAACTGCGTTTAGTGCAAGCTTTGACAGAGGACAAACAAACCGGTGCTATTGTTCATAATGCCCTGGGTAATATCTATGCTGACAAAGGAGAATATGAGTTTGCTTTGGCAGAGTTTAAAAAAGTTATCGAACTCGACCCGGATTTTGCTGCGGCCCATTTCAACCTAGGGGCTGTCTATTATAATTTAAAAAAATACGAAGAGAGCGTGCGTGAATTTGAAATTGTAAAAGCTGATTTTCCAAAAGACTGGGAGGTTTATTTTTACTTGGGGCTGGCATACAGAAAAATTAATAATGAAGAACAAGCACTGATTAATCTTTTAAAAGCGGCATTTTTGGCGCCGCAGGAACCTTATGTGGCGTTTGAATTAGGCTTGTTATATGATCAGCTGGGAGAGACAAGGCGTGCTTTAGAATATTTTTATCGGGCACGTAAACTATTTCAGGAACAGGAAAAAGATGAGCAAAATTAGGAATTTACGCGTTGAGCAGGAAAAATCACCCTGATGCAGAAATGTATTGACGATATCTAGTGCAAGGAGGAGCTGATGGTGAGCACTATTCGCAATTTAGCTTTAGCACCGGAAGGCCATTTAAAAATTAATTGGGTAAAAGAACATATGCCTGTGCTTAATGAAGTGGCGCGTGAGTTTCGCCAAACTAAACCTTTTAGTGGGGTCAGGATAGCCATTTGTTTACATTTAGAGGCTAAGACAGCATACATGGCTAAAGTTCTGCAGGAAAGTGGTGCTGAGGTAACCATAACCGGTAGTAATCCTCTTTCTACACAAGATGATGTTGCTGCAGCGCTGGTGGAAGATGGCATCACCGTTCATGCCTGGCATAACGCAACAGAAGAAGAATATAATGATCATCTCCATAAAACTTTGCAATGCCAACCGCATCTAATTATTGATGATGGTGGAGATTTAGTTGCCATGCTGCATAATCACTATCCTCATTTACTACCACAGGTGGAGGGAGGAGCGGAAGAGACAACAACCGGCGTAATCCGACTCCGGGCTATGGCTGCTGCCGGAGCTTTAAAAATTCCAATGATAGCAGTTAATGATGCTTACTGTAAATATTTATTCGATAATCGTTATGGTACGGGCCAATCTGTTTGGGACGGAATAATGCGTTCCACAAATTTGGTGGTGGCGGGCAAAGTCGTCGTGGTAATCGGCTACGGTTGGTGCGGTAAGGGTGTAGCTATGCGGGCTAAAGGCTTGGGTGCCAGAGTTGTGGTTTGTGAGGTTGATCCGATTAAAGCCGTTGAAGCAGTAATGGATGGGCATGATGTGATGCCGCTAATAGAAGCGGCTAAAATAGGTGATGTTTTTATAACTGTAACGGGATGTAGTGAAGTAATCACAACTCAACATTTCTTAAATTTGAAAGATGGTGCCATTCTTTGCAACGCCGGTCATTTTGATGTAGAAATTGACAAACCCGCTTTGCGGAAATTAGCCGGGGAGCCAACTCTTGTCCGTCGTAATGTGGAAGCATATGAGTTTAATGGTAAAAAAATTTATCTTTTGGCGGAAGGGCGCCTTGTTAATCTGGCGGCAGCGGACGGCCACCCCGCGGAAATTATGGATATGAGTTTTGCACTTCAAGTAGAAGCTCTGCACTATCTTCGTCAAAACCATGGTTCTTTATCTGCCGGCGTTTTGAAACTGCCGCAGCAGGTCGATGAAAAGGTGGCATGGAGGAAACTTGCTGCTTTGAATATTTCTATCGATACGCTTACAGAAAAACAAAAAAAATATTTAAACAGTTGGCAGTAAGGAGGCAAGAATGGAGTATAGATTAGCAATTATCGGCGGAACTGGTGTTTACGATCCGCAGCTGTTAACGGAAGTGGAGCAGCTGGAAGTGGTGACACGCTATGGCACTGCCCTTTTAACACAAGGGGTTTATCAGGGAGAAAGGGTTGTTTTTTTGGCACGTCATGGAAAGGAGCACGGCACACCGCCACATTTAGTTAACTATCGTGCTAATATAGCAGCCTTAGTTAAGCTTGGCGTGCAAAGGGTAATAGCTACGGCGGCAGTGGGGTCCCTAAATGAATCAATGCCGCCCGGATCCATGGTCTTACTGCATCAGTTTTTAGATTTTACTAAAGGACGTGAAGCCACTTTTTTTACTGGGGGCGAAGCAGGAGTTGTACATACTGATTTTACAGAACCATATTGCCCGGAATTAAATGATATTCTTTTGCAGGCAGCTTCAGCTGCCGGACTACAGCTGCTGCAGGGCGGTGTTTATGTCTGCACGGAGGGGCCGCGTTTTGAAACTCCGGCCGAGATAAAAATGTTTAAACAATTGGGCGGTGACTTGGTGGGAATGACTAATGTGCCGGAAGTGGTGTTGGCTCGTGAAGCAGGTATCTGCTACAGTACTGTAGCTATGTGTACTAATTTTGCTGCCGGTATTTCACCGACGGTGCTTTCTCACCAGGAAGTACTTGATGTAATGTCTAACAATGTGGAGAAAGTGCAGACCTTATTGGCAGAAGCTATTTTACGCCTGCCGCAAAAAAGAAATTGCTCTTGCCATTCGCTTGGTCATAAAATACTATTGTAGGTGTCTAAATAATGATCAAAGCAATCGATATTAAAGGGAAAAAATTATTTTTACTGGATCAGCGCTTGCTACCCACAGAGCTACAGTATGTAGAATGCAGCAGCTGGCAGGATGTGGCGCAGGCAATCAGAAAGATGGTTGTGCGTGGTGCCCCTGCCATTGGCGCTGCCGCTGCATATGCCCTGGCTATGGCTGCCACGGCTTTGCAAAAAATGCCGCCAAGCCAATTTTTTGCTGGATTGGCTGACGCCGCAAATGAATTAAAGGCTACGCGCCCTACTGCAGTCAATTTGATGTGGGCTATAGACCGGATGCTCAATGTGGCACGTATGCAGGAAGGTAAAACCGGTGCTGAATTGGAAAAGATTTTATGGGCAGAGGCGGAAAAAATAGCTACGGAAGATATTGCAGTCAATAAGAAAATTAGTGATTTTGGTGCAGAACTTATCCCTAAGCAGGCGCGCATCCTCACCCATTGTAATACTGGTGCTCTGGCCACGGTGGGTTATGGGACGGCACTGGGGATTATCCGCAGAGCCGTAGAACAAGGCAAAAGGATTTCAGTTTTTGCTGATGAAACAAGGCCTTATTTACAAGGTGCCCGGCTGACAACTTGGGAAATGTTACAGGAAAATATTCCTGTCACTTTAATTGCAGATAATATGGCAGGTTTTTTGATGCAGCAAGGACGGGTAGATTTAATTCTTGTTGGGGCAGACCGTATTGCTGCTAATGGTGACGTGGCAAATAAAATTGGTACATATTCTTTGGCTGTGCTGGCTAAAGCCCATCAAATTCCCTTCTATGTTGCCGCTCCCATTTCTACATTTGATTTTACTTTACGGGATGGCAGCCAAATACCGATTGAGGAACGGGACGAAGAGGAATTAACTCATTTTGCCGGCACAAGAATTGCCCCTGCCGGCATTAGCTGTTACAACCCAGCCTTTGATATTACTCCTGCAGCTTTAATTACCGCTATTATTACAGAAAAAGGTGTGGTACGGGAGCCTTCACGCGAACGCCTGCTTTGCTTAAGGGAGGGCTAAGGATGGACTGTAGAGCACAGATGCTGCAGGTAATAAAGCTTTTATGCCAAGAGCGTTTGATTATGGGTACATGGGGCAATATTTCGGTTCGGGAAGACAACCATTTTTGGATTACACCCAGTGCAATGCCGTATACAGCTATCCAGACAAAGGACCTGGTTAAAATAAACTTGCAAACTGAAGAAGCAGAAGGACTATGGAAACCTTCATCGGAATGGCGCTTGCACGCCGCCTGTTATCAGAGTCGTACGGATTGCAAAGCTGTTATACACACCCACAGTGTTTACGCCACTGCTTTTGCTGTGGCAGGTGCTCCAATACCAGCGGCAGTGGAAGATTTAATTCAGATTGTCGGTGGTGAAGTAGAGGTGGCTGATTATGCACTGCCGGGGAGTTTTACCCTGGCTGAGAATGCCGTAAAGGCTCTTGGCGCAAAAAATGCCGTCTTATTGGCCAATCATGGTTTGGTAGGACTGGGGAGAGACCTGGAAGAAGCATTGAATGTCTGCCGTATAGTGGAGAAAACTGCTCAAATAATTGTGGCGGCTAAAACATTAGGTCCGCTGTCAGCAATAGATCCAGCAGATATTCAGGCTATGCGTCAGTATTATTTAACCTCTTATGGACCCGAGCTGCAAAAGGAGGAGAAATAAATGAAGACATTAATCAAGCAGACAACAGTCATTACCGTTAATGATAATTTTGATCTGCTCACTGATGCTGATGTGGTAGTTGATGGCGAAAATATTAGCTATGTGGGTCCCACTAAGGAGTGGCAGGAGGAATTTGCAACCATAATTGATGGCCGGGGAAAGCTGGTAGCGCCGGGTTTTGTCAATGCCCATACTCATGCTGCCATGTCACTATTGCGTTCCTATGCTGATGATGTTCCTTTAATGTATTGGTTGGAGAAAAGAATCTGGCCCATTGAAGCACGCCTTAAGCGGGAAGATGTATATTGGGGAACTATGTTGGCTTTAGCAGAAATGATAAAAAGCGGTACCACTACTTTTGCTGATATGTATTTCTTTATGGACCAGGTGGCAGAAGCGGCGGAAGAAGCGGGTATCAGGGCCGTTTTATGCAGGGGAATGGTTGGTATCGGGGCAGAAGCCGATGAAGCCTTGGAGGAAAGCGAGCAGTTTGTTAAACGCTGGCAGGGACGCGGAGATGGCCGTATTACCACAATGTTGGGGCCGCATGCGCCGTATACATGCCCCCCTGATTACTTAAAAAAGGTACTTGACTTGCAAGAGAAATTAAATGTACCACTACATATTCATGTAGCGGAAACAATAGATGAGGTAAAAACTATCCGCAACCAGTATGGAGTAACACCTGTACGTTTGCTAAATGATCTTGGCTTTTTAGCACGGCCAGTTTTGGCTGCTCACTGTGTCCATTTGACAGAGGAAGATATGGAAATAATGAGCAAACATAACGTTCATGTTGCTCATAACCCCGGCAGCAACTTAAAGCTTGGTAGCGGTGTGGCACCACTGCCGGAACTTTTGGATAAAGGGATTATAGTAGGATTGGGAACAGATGGTGCTGCCAGTAATAATAATTTAGATATGATGGAAGAAATGCGCTTGGCAGCTCTTTTACATAAGGGAGTTAATTTAGATCCTACAGCCATTACAGCCGAGCAAGCAATGATTATGGCAACAAGAATGGGAGCAAAGGCACTATTCTTAGATGATGTGGGTGTAATAGCTCCCGGAAAAAAAGCTGATTTAATTATGATTAATTTACAGCGTCCACATCTGATTCCACGCCACAATCTTGTAGCACATCTGGTATATGCCGCGCAGCCGTCCGATATATTTTTGGTAATGGTTAACGGAAAAATTCTCTGTGAAAACGGCAAATTGACAACTTTGGATGAAGAGAAAATCCTTTTTCAAGCACAGCAGCGTGCAGAATTATTATTGATTGAAGAGGAAGATGAACAATAAAAGGCCTGGCTTAGCCAGGCAAAAAACGGTATTATTGGTTTTAGTTGGTTTCGGCACGCATTCTTGACAGTACATCGGTAATTTGATCAAAAAAGCTGGAAATGGGTTCTCCTCGCTGTATGCCTCGCGAGATATCCTGCAGCTGTTTGACTAAATCCGGGTTGGCAGAAACATAGGCATTAACAATGCTTGGCTCCCTGTCTTCAATACGTTTTGCAACTTCTTTTTTAATCTCTTTTTCTTGTGCAGCGCTATCGCGTTCCAGAGTAATACCGACAAGCGCCATATTGGAAATTACTACCACCACGGAATTATCGACACCGTCAACATCCGTTGCTATATCTGCAATGCGTTCTGCCAACTCCGTAGTTTCCGGAGTCGGCTGCCTTTGCGGCTGTTGTTGTGGTTCTTGCGGTTGCGGCGCCGGATTAATGTTAGGATTTTGAGGTGTTAAATCGGGTGCCGGTGTCTGTGGAACAGGCTGTCGTTCCGGTTCAGGCCGACGAAAAAGGGAACAGCCGCTTATTAAAAATGAAGTGATTAGGAGAAGGGAGAGGAAATACTTTAATTTTTTATTTTTCACTGTTTCACCTCCTTGCTTTTTTAGTTTTTGAGTCTGTATGTTTTTTATACTACTTGCAAATGATATCGTTTGTATTTAACAAAACAAGAAGGGGAAAGAAAAAGTTTACAAGAAAAGGGAAGTTGTTTGTGATCTAAAACAAACTTTACAAAATTGTGGCGGAGGGATAGGATGCGTATTTTACTGACCAATGATGATGGCATTTTTGCAGAGGGCTTACAAACTTTAGCTCAAGAGATAAAGAAAATTGCAGAAACCTATGTTGTTGCACCTGATCATGAACAAAGTGCGACCGGTCATGCCATTACCATGCACAGGCCGCTACGCGCGGAAAAAGTGAAATATAGGCATTCACCGGAGCTTCCGGCTTGGTCAGTGAACGGTACGCCTGCAGACTGTGTCAAATTAGCCGTAGAAGCGCTGCTTCCCCACAAACCGGATTTGGTAATCTCCGGTATTAATCGCGGTGCCAATCTGGGTACAGATGTCCTTTATTCTGGTACTGTTTCAGCAGCCATTGAAGGCGTAATTTTAGGGATACCTGCCATTGCAGTCAGTTTGGCTGAATATCATAATCCGGAATATGAGTATGCCGCTGCCTTTATAGCTAAATTGGCACCGGTTTTTGCAAAACAAGCAAAAAGAGAAATGATTTTAAATGTAAATGTGCCCTGCTGTCCGGCAGAAGAGATAAGGGGGGTTTCTGTAAATCGTTTGGGTGTACGTCATTATAAAAATCCTTTTGAGAAACGGACTGATCCCCGGGGACGTACTTATTACTGGTTGGCCGGTGAGATAGTAGACAAAAGCGAAGATAAAGATACCGATGTGGTGGCAGTTAAGAAGCGTAAAATTTCAATTACCCCCATTCAAATTGATTTAACTAATTATGCCATGCTGGAAGATGTTAAAAAATGGCCGATAAAATTGTAAGGAGGGGCAAAGTGGAAGGACAGGGAAAATTAGAATTAATTTCAACAATAAAATTAAAAAATAATGATGAATTTTATCAGGTGGTGGATTTTCTGAATCGTAATCTCAAAAAGTATAATCTAATGTTTGGCATGACAAAAAAAGGAGATGAAATGATTTTTTCAATTTATGAGGTGTAAAAAAAGGGCACCATGTTCCTAGCGATTTAGGAACTTGAGAATAAATGCGAGGAGGGATTAAATGCCTACATTTTTCTTTTATGGTCCCAAAATAGAATTGGAAAAAAAGAAAGAAATGATTAAAGCAATTACCGCTGCCGCCAGTAAAGCCACTGGCATTCCGGAAAGATCTTTTACTATATACTTTCGTGAAACTCAGCATGAAGATGTCAGTGTGGGGGGACAATTGCTTTCTGAAAGGCAATAACAAAAGTGGGTGGATATAATATCCACCCACTTTTGTTAGAAGCGTAAACTTTGTGCGGCTTTGCTTTATAGTTGTTCTATTTAGTTATGCTGATACATACATAAGTATAAAGTTATTAATGGGGATGATACAATGAGACAAGCCGCGCCTAATTTACAGCGAAAAATACCTTTTAAACCAATTCTAGTTGGTTTAATTTTTTTGTTGCTTGTTATTTCCACTTTCATGCTTTTGGTGAGGAAGGAGGAGCAAAGGGCAGCAAGAACAACTTTAGAAGAAGTCAGGGAAAGGGCAGAAGCTGCTGCGGCACATAATGTATATGGGCTGGCAATTGAAGAAAGTGGCCCTGGATATTTAATATGTTTTAAAGGGCAGATGGTGGGCAACTGCCTGTATGGCAAAATAGATAATTTTGATCTTGACATTTGTTCCGAATATGACCGCTATTTTATTAAAGCTAAAGGGGATGAGGATTGGCAGCCCTTAACCCAAACCGGCCTTGATGATTTACCGGCATTGATCCGCAATCCCCATGATCTTTTGCAGACAATACTGAAGGGAAAAGAAATTGTGGCAGAAGAAGGTGTCCAACGCAACCTTAACAATATACAGTGTCAAACATATTTTTTAGAAATACCGCCGCCCGATTTGCAACTTTTAACTCGTTTCGAAAATAATGCCACACTGGATAAATTACAGATTTACCTTTGGTTTGCCGCAGAAAACAATTTTTTATATCGGATGGCTATTTTAATGAATATGACTATCGAGGAAGAAACAATCCAGGTTAACCGAATTTATGATTTGACGCCGGAATGTGAAGATCTACCTGAGGGATTGCCCTTTAATAAAGGCAAAAAAAGTCCTGTTTAGACTTTTTGTATGGGTATGAAGATATTTTAAAGAGCTATACTTAAAAGGAATTACAAATTTGTTGTCGAATTTAAAGGAAAAGAAAGAAAGTTAGGAGGGCTACAAATGTTTTATTATGTTTGTTGTCCGGGTTGCAATCGAGATTTAAGTAACTATGTTGATGAAGAAGATCCTCAGGAGATAACTATTACTTGTCCTTATTGTCAACGCACCCTCCGCTTACAGTATGGGACGCAATGGGATGAAGATTTTGGTACCGACATTACGCTTTTTTGGTTTGAGGAAGTTAGTTAACTTTTTTAGCCAAGACTGTATGTAAAAAAAACGTGGTGCCACGGTTTTTTATTTTATATATGTATTTTGCTTTTATGAAGTTTAAAAACTGCCAAAATAAAAAAATGGCAGGGGAGACAGGACTCGAACCCGCAAC
>JAAZIQ010000027.1 GCA_012800795.1 Bacillota bacterium | reverse complement strand
CTTCGCATGGCATATAGTTCCTGTTCAGTTTTCAAAGAACTTCTAGATCATCCCTAAGCTGCCCTGTCTTTGCAGCCGGAACTCCATCTTACCATGGTCAGCGCATTATGTCAACAGACCAATTTTTGTAATTAGTTTTTTTGCTTTGTCTGCATTGCAGTAAGCAGGCAACAGAAAAATGTTTTAGCGCCTTCTGCAGTGCAAAAATAATATTACCATGGCTTGCGAAATTTGTCAACTCAATAAAAGCTAATTAATTATTTATAGTCTTCAAGGCGAAAAACTCCGTCGTCAGCAGTAACTTCTGCTATTGTTTTACCGGAAACGACAGAATTAGGCAAATCATAAACTATTTCGCCTTTGCCTGCGTATTCATCTTTCTTCTTTATTAATAGCCAGCTATCTTCACCATACAGCCTCTTGGCTGTACGAATTAAGTTCCATCCACCTTTTAACTTCTGCCCTTTTAATTCAAATTCCAGTATTCCTTTAGCAAGCCATGTTTGATGCAAATTCGGTTGAGGGTCTACTCCTAGCGGCAAATATTCTCCTCGATCCCAAATAATAACCTTACCAGAACCATAGTCATTGCCGGGAATAATTCCTTCAAAATCTTTATAACCATAAACATGATCTTCTACTCTAAAAGACAACCTTTTTACTTGCGGATCTATAGATGGCCCTTTGGGGATCGCCCAAGAAACCAGAACACCGTCCATTTCTAAACGAAAATCCCAGTGCATATGTGTAGCATGGTGCTGCTGTACTACAAATAATAAAGGTTTTTTTTGCAATCTGTTTTTAGTCAATCTATCAACTCCAATCGTAATCTCTCATGACCATTACTTATTTTTATCATATTACGTTAACAATAATTGGTCAAATTCCTTATTGCGGAGACAAAAGCAATGTGCTATAATCCCTCTTAAATTTTAGAAAATGAGGTTAGATTTACCATGAAAAATAAATTACCGGCCGTTTGCGCCATTTTAGCCACCACCCTGTTCTGGGGTGGCTCTTACAGCAGTACAAAAGTACTTTTAAGCTCGTTGCGACCGGAACAAATTGCTTTTTGCCGTTTGGTAATTTCCTGTTTAATATTTTCCTTTCTTTTTTTATACACAAACAAAATAGGAATAGCAAAGAAGGATCTGCTACGCGTTATTGCCGGCGGATTGTTTGGCAACTTTTTTTATTTCCTTTTGGAAAATAACGGCCTGCTTTTTACCACCGCCAGCATGGGCTCACTCATTATTGCTACTATCCCTGTATTAGATGCCGTGGCAGGAGCAATTATCTTTAGAGAAAAAAATTCAACAACACGCTGGCTGGGTGTACTACTCTCCTTTTTAGGCGTTTATCTTATTATACGCACCGGCAGTAACGGTAAACTCTCATTAACCAATCTCAAAGGAAACTTGCTTGTCTTTGGAGCCGCTTGTACATGGGTAATATATACACGTATCAATGAACCTTTAATAACGCTATATGATAGTATCACTATTAATTTATACCAAGTCGCTGTGGGCATGATATCTCTAAGCCCGCTGGCACTGCCGTTAAAAAATAGCAAAATTATTTTGCAAAATACAGTTGCTTTAAATTTGCTTTACCTTGGGATTTGCTGCTCCGCCATAGCCTATTTTCTCTATCTTTATGCTTTAAAAGTCCTTGGCACAACCGCTGTAACCAGTTTTCTCAACCTGGTGCCTGTATTTGGTGTGCTGGGTGGGGCACTTATACTACAGGAAACCCTTACTACCATACAACTTGTCGGAGCTGCCATTGTAATTTGCGGTGTCAGTTTAGTTACCATGGCAGCAAAAACAAGCCTTGCGGCACCATCCGGTTCCACACCTGAATCAGTAGCTATTAAGGGTGATTAAAAATCTATAAGAAAAGTCTGTTAAATTTACACCATAATATTTACAAAAACTACTAGGCAAAGCGATGGGTACCCCCACCGCTATTTTTTATGCAGTTAAATTTTCTGCTATCGATGAGCCGGCAATTGACTCTAGGTATGTTTAGCATTTTAGAGCCATAAGATTATAGAGATTCAGTTTAGGGGAGGAGTCAGATGAAGGAGAATTACATACCTGAACAGGAAAATATCCAAGAAATAGAAAAAGACAATTTAAGCGAAGTTGACAAAAATAAGGAATTTACACGGGGTTTTATCTTTGGGCTAGGTTTTTGGGCAGCCGGTGCATTAATTATGTTTGTACCTTTTGCTGCCGTACTTTTTGCAATTTATACAGTATTTACAAAAATGCTCTTCTGATTATTCTAAAGGTGAAGGATTGGAGAGCTGCAAATTTATAATTGTTTCCGGCACCTCACCGGGGTAAATGGCATCTACAAGGGGGATAGTCACATCAACAGTCACCTTGTCTGCACTAAAGGGGATGGCGATTTGCATTTCTGTTTCTATTTTTAAATATATCTTATGGCGTACCTGATTAAAACCGGCATCTTCAAACTTGTCTACCAAATCGGTCCTCACTATACCGAGGGGAGTAATAGTAACAGGAATTTTGGGCCCTGTATGCGCCAAGAGATAACTTCCCAGAGCCTGCCCCAAGGGAATATGTATTTTTTTCTGAGCCAAATGCGAAAGAGTATCCTTTATTTGCAAAACTATCTGTGCAATAATACTATTTATCTGGCCATTATTTACTTGCGCCAAAACTATATTCCCATTTTGGTCCGTAACCATAGAAATTAAATCCGTATAGTTAACGGATATGTTATTTGCAATAGACTCATTTATTGCTGAAGTAGCATGTTGATGAATTTGAGCCGCAGCCAAAGCTAAAATCACAGGAGCCAAACCGCGTTCTAGTGTGCGAAAGGTTTGTATTATTAAAAAAATCAATATTATAAATAAAAGAAAAACTTTTGCTTCACGACTAACTACCATGCGTCGTCGAAACACTACACATCACTCCCCCTTTATTATATGAACAAAGTGGGTAAAAGGTGACAAAACCATGGAACTTATTCGGTGGCTTTGCGTCTTTTATATTACTTCATTACTTTGCCTGCCTGCATACAATAAAACTTAACAGAAACCCAAATATGACCTTCTAACACTCTTACATCAAATCTGCAGCATTTCTGCCGCCGGTATCCTGCTTTTGCAAAGCTAATGTAGAAATTGCCTGATAAATTATACATTTACCGCAATCTGAAAGGTATGTTATAATCTTCATAAAGAGTTTTTCCCTGGGGGAAAGGAGAATATTATGAGTACTAAAGATTTTAAAGAGGGGAATAAAAAGAAAACAAATAGTAAAGATAAAAAACTGCGCAAACAAAGAATTAAACGCCTTTTTTTAATTCTTGCAATTGTATTTGTGGTTTTTGCTACAGCTGCGGCCATCACCGGCTATGCTGCAGTTAGATTTTACATGAGTGATTTGCCACCATTTGATCCGGCAAAATTAGAACCTGCACGCACCTCGTTTCTTTACGATAAAAACGGTGATTTGGTAACACCACTTATGGGAGCTGAAAATAGAATTGTAGTCTCACTTGATGAAATGTCACCATACCTAATTGATGCATTTCTTGCCATTGAGGACGAACGCTTCTTTGAACACCCAGGATTTGATTTGCGCGGTATTTTCCGTGCCGTCTGGAATAACCTTACCAATCAAAGTGGAACTGTTCAGGGTGGTAGTACCATTACTCAGCAGTTAGTAAAAAACACCTTCCTTACGCCAGAACGCACAATTAAACGAAAAATTCAGGAATTATATTTATCGTATCAGTTAGAGCAAATTTACAGTAAAGAAGAAATCCTTGAGTTTTATCTCAACCAGATTTTCTTTGACTTTAATGCTTACGGTGTTGAAGCCGCTGCACAAACATATTTCGGCAAAAGTGCCAAAGATCTTACTTTAGCCGAATCCGCCATGTTGGCCGGCATCCCCAATTTGCCTGGGAAATACTCACCATACCGCAATTTTGAAGAAGCCAAAAAGAGACAAGCCATTGTACTTGCGAAAATGGTAGAAACAGGTAAAATAACACAAGCCGAAGCGGAGGCAGCTAAAGAAGAGGAAATTGTTCTTGCCGGTGTACCGAAACGTTCTTATCCCCATCCTTGGTTTGTGGATCATGTTGTCTTGGATGAGGCTCCGGAGATTCTGTCAACTTTACCTGAATATGAAGGCTTAACCATTGCTGAAATTAAAAATAAATTGTACACTGGTGGCCTACATATTTATACAACTTTAGATCAAAGGATACAGCAGGATATTGTCGATATTATCGATAATCCTAAAAAGTACAGCAGAAGCACCCAAGAGGAAGGTAAGCCAATTCAACCGCAAGCAGCAGTGGTAGTAGTTGATCCTAAAACCGGCCATGTGGCAGCCATTGTAGGAGGCCGCCAATATGAACCGGAAGTTAATGTTTTTAACCGCGCCACAAAAGGCCATATGCAGGCAGGATCAGTATTAAAACCTATACTTGCTTATGCTCCGGCTTTTAATGAAGGGCTGGCAGCACCTGGCACAGTGCTTGATGATGCCCCCACAATCTTTCCTGGAAACCCACCATACTATCCCAATAACTATTCCAATACTTTTAAAGGATTGGTAACAGCCCGTTATGCTTTGGCCGTTTCCCTTAATGTCCCGGCCGTCAGTATGCTCAATATGGTTGGCGTCGAAACAGGAAAAAAGTATGCAGAAAAGGCAGGTATAACTTCTTTACAGGAAGATAATGGGCTCAGTATGGTTGTTGGAGGCTTAACAAAAGGGGTTAGTGTGTGGGAAACTGCACAAGCCTTTTCTGTGCTGGCAAATGAAGGTATACGTACTGATATGACTACCATCACAAAAATTGTTGATAGTGACGGTAATGTCATCTATGAACATGAACCTAATAAAGTAGAAGTATTTTCGCCACAGGCTGCCTGGCTTACCACCAATGTTCTCATCGATGCTGTCCGCTATGGTACTGGTACCGGTATCCGCATCGGACGTACCGTAGCAGCCAAAACAGGTACCAGTGAATTATCCCGCGATGCTTGGGTTGCCGCTTATACGCCTCAATATGTTACTGTTTTTTGGTGCGGACAAGATTCTTGGCCCAATAAAACGCAACGAGGCAATTTTGAGTCCTATATCTATGCCCCAAACTTTATGGATCCCATTTTAGAAGCTGTTCATAAAGGCCTCCCTAAAGAAGAATTTAAGCGGCCCAGCGGTTTACGCCAAGTTACTATTTGCCGTAAAAGTGGCAAACGTCCCGGTGAATTTTGTCCACAGGAGGACATTACCACTGATTGGTTTACCAAAGAAACCATTCCTGAAGGCACCTGTGATATGCACGTAGAAGTAGAAATCTGTTCAGTATCCGGCTTAAGGGCTTCTGAATTCTGTCCTGAAGAGTACAGAGAAACAAAAGTCTTTTTGAATAGACCAGAGTTTATTAAAACAGACAGGCGCTGGGCGGGGCGTGTTGGCAGGGTGCCGGCAGATGCTGAATTAATGCCGCCTGCAGAAGATGAAATATGTGACAAACATACTTCACGGCCCGCTGACATCTCCAATATCCAGGCCAAACAAGTAAATGGCAATATTCAGCTTAACTGGTCAGCTGCAAAAGGTGCCAGCGGTTACCTGATTGCTCGCAAAGGGCCTGGTGAAGATTCTTTCAAACTGCTGCATAGTGAACCTATCAAGCAGACAAACTATACCGATCCTGCACCACCGCCGGGTAACTATATCTATCAAATTACAGCTGTAAATGCAGAAGGAGTTAAATCTAATACGGTTACAATTAATGTGAAAGTTGAACCACCGCCACCACCTCCACCACCGGACCCGGAGCCTGAACCGGAACCAGAACCAGAACCCGAACCGGAACCAGAGCCCGAACCAGGAGAAAATGGTAATTCCGGAAAAAACGGAAATTCGGGAAACCCTCAAAATGGTAATGGTAATTAAGAAAAGCCGTCAGCTGTTTGTAGCTGACGGCTCCATTTTTTCTTTATTTTTTACTTCAGGGTGACAATGGTAACACCGGTACCTCCCTCGTTTGGATGCCCCAAGCGAAACGCAGCCACACGAGGATGTTGGGACAGATAATCCTGCAGACCAGCACGCAGCCTTCCCGTTCCTTTGCCATGAATAAGGCAGACTTCTTTCAGTGCGGCAATATTCGCTTCATCTAAATAGCTATCTACTTTCACTGTAGCTTCCTCAAAAGTTAAGCCGCGCAAATCCAGTTCGCGGGGCACATCATGATGTACATATAGTGTGGTTGCTTGAGGACGATCCTTTTTCTTTGCGGTAGCTACAAGCGATAAATCCTCCACTGCGGCATTAATGCGCATTGCGCCAATCTGTACCTGCACTTGTCCCTGTCCAATCTGTACAATTACACCTCGTTGCGATAAGCTGTTTACCTGCACTTCCATACCGACAAAAAGATCTTCCTCTTTTAATGCTTTTCTCTTTGCAGCGGCATCAAGAGTTGTATCAAGCTCTTTGGCATGCAATTCCAGTTTCCGCTCAGCTTCTTCAATTTGTTTAACTGCTTCCCGAGGCGACTGAGCAGCAAGTTTACGCACTTCTTTTAATAACTGCTGTGTTTCACGCTTTGCCCGGATAACAATTTCTAAAGCTTCTTTTTTGGCCTTATTAATTATTTCGATTTTTTGCTTTGCAAGGAATTCCTGTTCTTGCTTTACTTTTTTTAATAGTATATCAGCATTGCGCCGCTCTTCCTCTGCCTCAGCCAGCATTAACTCCCATCGCCTTCGATCTGCAACAAGATCCGCCACCACTTCTTCTAATCGTTTTTCTTCTTGAGAAAGAAAACCTTTGCCACGAGTAATAATTTCATCCGGTAGTCCTAAACGCTTTGCAATGGCAAATGCATTACTGACACCAGGCACACCGACCAGTAGCTGATATGTCGGGCGCAGCGTTTCTAAGTCAAATTCAACCGAGGCATTTTCCATGCCTTCCGTTAAATAAGCAAAGCTTTTTAACTGACTATAATGAGTCGTGGCAACCGTCACTGCACCGCGCTGATGCAGATATTCCAGAATAGCCATGGCCAAAGCGGCACCTTCAGCCGGATCTGTGCCAGCGCCCACTTCATCTAACAAAACAAGGGATCCTTTTTTCAGTGCTGCAAGAATAGCGATAATATTTTTCAAATGCCCTGAAAAAGTAGATAAAGATTGACTAATATCTTGTTCATCCCCAATATCGGCAAAAATTTGTGGAAAAACTGCCAGCAGCGTTCCCTCCTGCGCCGGTACATGCAATCCACTTTGTGCCATCATGGCAAACAAACCTACCGTTTTTAGGGTAACTGTTTTCCCGCCAGTATTAGGCCCTGTAATAACCAATGTCCGCAAAGACTCATCCATTTCCAGGGAAATAGGAACGGCCGCCTCTCCCAATAAAGGATGACGCCCAGCTATAATTTTTAAGTGGCCTTGGTCATTTAATATTGGTTCTACCCCTTTTAAGCTTAAACTTAATTTTCCTTTAGCTAAAATAAAATCAAATTCAGCATACAGCGTCAAAGTTGTTTTAAGGTCTTCCGCCACGGCGCCAACCCTTTGCGACAAAGAAAGCAAAATACGCTCTTTCTCACGTTCTGCCTCACGGTGCAGTACCGCCAATTTATTATTCGCCTCCACCGCCCATAAAGGCTCAACAAAAAGGGTAGCACCACTGGCAGATTGATCATGAACCACTCCAGGCACATGGGCACGGTACTCAACGCGCACCGGCACCACTAACCTTTCAGCACGTACAGTTATTAAACTCTCTTGTAAATATTTCTGCTTACCCGGATCTTTAATAAAACGTTCAAAACGTTCGCGCAAATCGCGTTCTCCACTGCTAATGGCCCGCGTAAGTCTCGCCAATTCAGGCGTGGCATCATCCCGCAGGTAACCCTCTTCACTGATTGCCTGTTTTAAATCTTCACGCAAGCGATGAAATGAATCCATTCCATTTATCAGCCCAAGTAAAACAGGATAATCATTTTTTTCTTTAAAAAAATTTTTTATTTTTACAACCGCCAACAGCAGTTGAAGTATTCCTGCCAGCTGCTCTTCCCCCAACATTGCTCCACGAGCTGCTAGGTTTAAAGCTTGGCTTACATCGGGCACCTTAGCAATATCTATTTGGTATTGTTTCATTAATGCTACTGCTTCTGAGGTTTCCGCCTGCCAGCGCTGACAAAGTGCTAAATCAGCTGTGGGCACCAAGTCCTCCGCCATTTGAGCAGCCATTGGCGTTATGCAGTGCTCGACGAGAAACATACGGATTTTATCAAATTCCAATAGCCTAATTTCTCTTTCCATTAACATCACTTCCTTGAAACATATGGGTTATGGGCTAGATAAAAACGCAACGGCAAGTTTACCGCACTGGAGATACCAATGCGAGTTGTTGTAACTATTTCAGCAGTCTGAAAATTATCAGCGATAATATAAAGAGGAGGATATCTGAGGTCGTGCCCATTATGAGTTAAATTGATGCCCATGGCCCGGCATAAATTTCCGGGACCTGATGTCAACTTCTTTAAGTTGTCAGAGCCGCGACGTCTAAACATTGTCTGCAAACCTAACAACGGTTCTAAAGCACGAATTAAAACAGCCTCCCCCTCTCCAACTTTCCCCGTAACCACATTAAAACAATAATGAATGCCATAAATTAAATAAACATAAGCAGTACCTGCCGGACCAAACATAGGAGCATTGCGCGCCGTTTGTCCACGAGCCGCGTGGCAAGCTTCATCACCATGTGATAGATAAGCTTCTACCTCTACAATGCGGCCTGCAGTTACTTCTCCTTCTGTTTCATGAACTAAAACCTTTCCCAATAAAGAACGGGCCACTTCTACTGTGGACGCCGAGTAAAAATTTTGCTCTAAAGGCTGACAATGAGTTCGCTTCATCAATCTCCACTTCCTGCTCCTCATTAAAGACGGCGCCTTAGCGCCGCTTTTTCTGCTGTAAAACTGTCAGGATTTGCTGTTTGTCATAAGTATTTAAAACATCTTTCTTTTCTAACCAGCCCCGCCGTGCTACAGATATACCTAATGCAATGTTGGCAAGTTCCAACTGGCTATGAGCATCCGTATTAATTACCACAGCAATTCCTGCTTCTTTCGCCTGCCTTGCCATTCTGTCATTAATATCGAGGCGATCTGGTGAAGAATTAATCTCCAGTGCCGTACCTGTGGAAGCTGCAACACGCAAAACTTCCTCAAAATCAACATCATATGGATCGCGCTGTCCCAAAAGACGACCTGTGGCATGTCCTATTACCTGGACATAAGGGTTTTGCATTGCACGACAAATTCGCTCTGTTATTTTTTCCCGATCCTGGTTTAGGCCTCTGTGAACAGAGGCAATTACTACATCCAGCTCCGCCAATATTTCATTCGGTGCATCAATACTACCGTCATCAAGAATATCTGCTTCAATGCCGGTGAAAATTCGTATCTTATATTTGTCTTGTAATGCCTCTATATATTTTTTTTGTTCCCCCAAACGCTCTAAAGATAATCCTCTGGCAATTTTTAAGGAACGCGAATGATCAGTAATTGCCAGATATTCATAGCCAAGCTCAGCTGCCGCTGCAGCCATTTTTTCAATACTCGCCGTACCGTCCGACCAATTGGTGTGTACATGAAGGTCGCCTTTATAATCTGAGGCCTCCATTACCCGCGGCAGTTTCCCAGGCTCTGCCGCTTCAATTTCCCCTCTGTCTTCCCTTAATTCAGGAATAATGGGCATTAAATCTGCCAAGGCATAAATATCGTCTTCCTTGCCTATCTGCAGTTTTGCAAATTCCGGCGAATTTAAATCATAGCCTGTTTTTCTTTTGATTCTTGTCATTACTTTTTTTACATGACCGGCTGAACCTGTCGTTTTCCACAGCAACGGGATGAAATTCTCTTCTCTGGTAAGATATAGTGTTATTTCGATCCCATAACTGTGTACAACACGCCCAACCATATTTTCCCAACTAAGCCGCTGTAGTAGCGGGTAAGTTGATAAAGCTTCCTGGGCCAAAACGACATTCTCTGCAGAAACTACCAGCTCCACGCCGGGAACGGTTTCTTGGCGCCTTCTTACAGCACCGGTCACCTGCACCTGTTTTATCCCCCGCAATTTTTCAATTTTAGTTACCAGTTCATTAGCCAATGTTAAAGCCGCTGCCAAAAGAATATTTTTGTTTTTCTCCTTCGGTATCCGACTCGTTTCCAATCTTTCCAACAAACCCAGTTTTCCTGTGGCAATTATTTCCTCTATCTTAGCAGCCAATGCCGGGCCAATTCCTGTCACTTGCTGGAGTCTGTTTTCCGCAGCAATGATTTTTATATCCTCATCTAATGAAGCCACCGCATGAGCTGCTTTTTTATATGCGCGAATGCGGTAGCGATTTTCACCGCGCAACGCTAAAACCTGAGCTGCCCTATTTAACATTTCCGCTATATCTCTATTTTGCATCCTTTGCCTCCGCTCAAGCTGTTTCTATAATCTGACCTATAGTTTCCCCAATTTTAAAAGGCAAATAGCACTACTGTATACAGAAAAATAGCTGCAAATAATTAAAAGCGGGCAAACTTAGTTTGTCCGCATTGTTATTACAATAAATCCGCTAGGATTAAATTCATCATTTGCTCATAAATAACCGGCAATATTGATAGTACAGTAGCGGCAAAAAAAGAATCGGCCAATGGTTGTGTAAAAAAGGGGGTGCTAATTAGGGTCATCATGCCAACAATAATCATCGCCAGCAAAACACCTTTAACAGTACCAAGCAGCATGCCTATTAATCCGTTGAGCAATCCCAGTACAGGCAGGGAAAAAAGATGGTGAGCAAAATTGCCTGCCAAGCGAAATGCAAAAATAACCACACTATACAGCAAAATAAAGCCAAGCAGGCGCACCACCACATCAGCTAAACTGACCCCCTGGGTCGTCAAGTGGGGGAGCCACTGACTCAAGATACGGCTGAATGGAATATAATTCTCCAACCACAAAATAAAATCACTACCATAATTTAAAGCCACAAAATAAGAGGCAATCGTACCCGCCACATCAAATAACTGTCGAATTAAACCTTTCCGCCAACCCGTTACGGCAAAGTAGATGATCACTGTAAATAATAATAAATCCAGCCAGTTCATTTTACATTCTTTCTATATAATTGATTTTGCAATTCGCGTATTTCGCGGCGGGCACGAAAAAGTTCATCGGCCAAATTAACGGCAGTCAAAACAGCTATCCTGTTTAGCCCCAGATGGTTGTAAGTTTGAGCGATTTGTCCCATCTTTTCATCTACATATTTAGCCAACCGCAGCATGTATTCCGGTGATGAGCTACTGCACATTCTATAATTTTCACCATAAATTGTAACATTGACACGGTTTTTATTATCAGGCTGAGACATGTGGCTACCTCCCCATAGTCATTCCCTATAGTATTCTTTCTACCCTAATAATATTCCTTCTCCAAACAAACAAGCAGTTTTAACCGCGCAACCCTGCACCTAAATGAGTTGCTAAAGCTTTCTCTATCTTTTGATGCACTTCTGCCACTGCATCATCACTAAGGGTGCGGGAAGGATCACGATAAATTATGGAAAAAGCCAAGCTGCGGCTATTTTCCGGAATTTGAGGCCCACGATACTGGTCAAACAGGGTAACGTTTTCTACCCAGGGAGCACCGGCTTCCCTAATGAGATTCATTACAGCTGCAGCCGAAATTGTCTCGGGAACTACAACTGCCAGGTCTCTCATTACTGCAGGATAGCGCGGCAGGGGAGTATAAGAAGTTGTTAACTGCGTTTTAGTTAAAAGCTTCTCCAAGTCTAATTCGGCAGCAAATACCGGCTGCTGTAAATCATAATTGTCTAATACTTCCGGATGAATTCGTCCCAGCCAACCTAATGAAATATCTCCCACCCGGACTTCAGCAGTCTGACCGGGTTGACACCAGGGCAGCTCAGTTATTGCAAAACTAAAATCTTTTACTCCTAAACGAGTAAGTAATGTCTCCACCACACCTTTTACAGTAAAGAAATCAACTTCCACGGCTTTTTGCTGCCAATGTTCAGTCGGGAAAGAACCCATCATGGCTATCCCTAATGTTGTACGTTCATCGGGAAGTGCAGTCAATGGATCGTCGGCAGCAGGTAAAAAAACTGCACCCAACTCAAATAGCCTGACATTATGCTCATGACGATTTTGATTATAAAGCAATGTTGACAACAAGCCACCAATCAGCATGGTTCGCATGACACTTTGTTCTTCAGATAAAGGATTAGCTAAATTAAGTGTATGGCGTAAGAAATGACCTTGAGGAATTTTCAACAAATCAAATTGCCGGGGACTAATAAATGAATAACATATAGCTTCCGACAAGCCGCAAGCCACCATCAGCTGTCTGATTTTAGACAGTGTACGCTGCCGTTCCGTCAACCTGCCCTGCGTGAGTTGGCCGCTTAAAAAAGTGGTGGGAATTTTATCATAGCCGTAAATTCGCGCTATTTCTTCTATTAAATCCACTTCTTCCCGCAAATCTGCCCGCGATGTGGGTACAGTCACATGCAGTTGAGTGCCTTCAGCCACACCAAAACCTTGGCGTTTAAAAATATTAGCCATTTCCAGTTGTGAAATCTCCAAACCGATCAGTTTCCGTGCACGTTCAGGACGCAGACGGATCTGGCGCGGATAAACGGGTGATACATATTCATCAAGCAGCCCGCCGTCAACTTTACCGGCCTGTAGCAGTTCTATCAGCCGTGCTGCCCTGCGCAAGGCTTCAGCGCAACCATTAACGTCAACACCCTTTTCAAAACGTTGTTGAGCCTCTGAATATAACCCAAAACTACGGCCGGTACGCCGAATGCTGGCAGCATTAAAATGAGCTGCCTCCAACAGCACCGCTTTAGTTTCTGAGCTTACCTCTGTATCCAATCCCCCCATTACACCCGCCAAGCCAATTGCCTTTTCCGCATCGGCAATAACCAGCATTTCCTCTGACAAGCTGCGTTTCTGATTATCTAAAGTTACAAGAATTTCATTAGGATAGGCCCTGCGCACAATTATTTTCTGTTCACTCAAGGTATGATAGTCATAAGCATGCAACGGCTGACCCCATTCCCACATTACATAGTTGGTTATATCTACAATATTACTGATGGGTCGTATTCCGGCCTGCAGCAGGCGCACCTGCAGCCAAAGAGGCGACTGCGCAACCTGCACATCTTTAATTACAAGTGCTGCAAAACGGGCACACAATTCCGGTGCCTGCACCTCTATTTGCGGTCGCGGCAGTTCGTTTTGGACGAAGTTTAGTGTATTATCAGGCATTTGGACTGTTTTCCCCGTCAGTGCTGCCACTTCAGCTGCCACTCCGATTAATCCCAGACAATCAGCTCTATTAGGTGTCAGACCCAAAACGAGAATAGGATCAGCCAAACGCAGTGCAGTTTCTAAAGCTACACCCACCGGCGCCTCCTTGTCCAATACCAAAACGCCGTCCACGCCGGGATTAAGCGGCAATCCCAGTTCTTCCGCCGAGCACAGCATGCCATGCGATTCAATACCCCGTAGTCTTGCACGCCTAATTTTTACATTTTTGGGAAGTACTGCACCAGGTTTGGCCAAAGGGACTTTATCTCCCTTAGTAAAATTATCTATACCTGCCACCACTGTCCTGGTTTCTTTACCATCATTAACTCTTACCACAAATAATCTATCTGCTTCAGGATGCTTCTCTACAGAAACAACTTCTGCCACTACCACATCAGAAAAATCAACTTCGAGAGTTTTTATTTCCTCAACTTCTATCCCGGCGTGCGTCAGCATCTCGGCTAGCCGGTAAGCAGATATATCTAGATCAATAAAATCTTTAAGCCATGTATAAGGAACACGCATGTCCAAAACCTCCTCTAACTTGCATCTACCGGAACTGGCGCAGCATTCTTATGTCATTTTGGAAAAATAAGCGCAAATCATCAACACCATATTTTAGCATGGCGATCCTTTCAACACCCATGCCAAAGGCATAACCCGTATATAATTCCGGATCATAGCCGGACATTTCCAACACACGAGGATGAACCATTCCCGAACCTAAAATTTCAATCCAGCCGGTATCTTTGCAGACCTTACAGCCTTTTCCGTGGCACATCACACAAGAAATATCCACTTCTGCGCTAGGTTCAGTAAACGGGAAAAAACTAGGACGCAAACGTACTTGTTGGTGGCTGCCAAACATTTGCCGTGCAAACAGCAGTAATGTTCCCTTTAGGTCTGCCAAGGAGACATTATAGTCAATCACCAATCCCTCCACCTGATGAAACATTGGAGAATGAGTCGCATCATCATCCCGGCGATATACTTTACCGGGGGCGATAATTCTTACCGGCACCTGTGGTGCCAGTTTTTCCATTGTATGTACTTGCACAGGAGAAGTATGGGTACGCAGCAGCATTTCTGGATTAAAATAAAAAGAATCCTGCATATCCCGAGCCGGGTGGTCTTTAGGAATATTAAGAGCTTCAAAATTATAATAGTCCGTTTCCACTTCCGGTCCATCGGCAATTGTAAAGCCCATACCTAAAAAAATCTCGGCTATTTCATCCATGACCGTGGTTAAGGGATGGAGATGCCCTAACTCTTGTGGACGGCCAGGCAGCGTTATATCAACTTTTTCTGCCGCTATGCGCCGCTGCTGCTCCTCTTTGCGCAATTGGAGCTCGCGTTCTGCAAAGAGCGCTTCAAGCTCATCACGGATTTTATTGGCCAAACTGCCTATGAGAGGCCTTTCTTCCGGAGATAACTGCCCCATACCTCGTAAGACAGCAGTAATTTCTCCTTTTTTACCTAAATATTTAACCTGTATCTTTTTTAATTCTTCCTGTGACTTTGCCATGCTAATATCGGTGCGTGCACCGGTAGCAATGGCTTTCAGCTTTTCCTGCATAAAAGCGTCACTCCTCCTACACATTTTCCCTTAAAAATCTAAAGCTTTCCCTGTGCTTAGATTGATATAAAAAAATCGCCCCTCTCAGAAGGGACGAAAGAAACTTCCGCGGTACCACCCTAATTAGTAATAACATACTCACTCTAACTCTATAACGGGAGAACCGTTCCGAATCTACACAGACAAGCCTTCAATCCGGCGGCTCCGGGAAGAACTTCGGCCAATACTGCACAGGATGTTCTCAATCAGTCATCCCTCCCTGTAGTGCAGAGATTAGCTTACTCGCCCCTTCATGGCCTTTAACATATACGTGTTGTTATTAATTTCTTATACAGCAAATACGCAGCTACAGAACCCGTCCTCTCAAATACAAACCAGAAAAAATCAGCATTGATCACGCACGACCACTCCTTATACTTGGAATGGAATTGTACTTATTATAACATATAGCTTCTGACGAAACAAGAAAGACAGAAAATTTGTTGCCTGATCGCTGCTGATTAACAAATATTTTATAAACGGCGCTGCCGCGAGGCTTCAAAAAAAAGCACAGACATGGCTATGGCTGCATTAAGCGACTCAACTTCTTGCTGCATGGGAATTGAAAGCTTTACTGCAGCTGCCTCTTTAACCACCTGAGAAATCCCTGCGCCTTCATTACCTACTGCCACCGCCACAGGTCTTGTCCAATCAAAATCATAATAAGCTGCGTCGGCGTCCTGATCAGCCAGTACCAAATCAATACCCTGGGAACGTAAAGACTGCAGCAATTCTGCAACACTGGCTTCCACTACGGGAAGAGCAAAAAAAGTACCCATAGATGCCCGGATAACTTTAGGATTTGTGGCATCTACCGTTCCCGGCAACAAAACAACACCACCTGCCCCTGCTGCAGCCGCGGAACGAATCATTGTCCCTAAATTTCCCGGATCCTGAATGCAATCTGCCACCAGAATTAAAGCAGGCTGCTTGGCAAAAACGGCCGCCAGAGGCAGTTGAGGACATCTGCAGACAGCTAAAATTCCCTGGGGCGTTTTAGTAAAAGCAGTTTTATCAAATATTTTGCTTTCTACCTTATAAATAATTGTATTGTCAGGCAGCAAACTAACAAAAGACAATTGTGACAAAGTAATATCTTCCCGCAGCAAAATAAATTCCGGGAAAATCCCCCTTTTTACGACATCAGCCACCAGACGCTGTCCTTCTAACGGAATTAGCCCCAACTGTCTGCGGTATTTTCTTTTTTCTAAACTGCGATATATTTTAAGCTGCTTGTTCTGTAGGCTGGAAATCAGATCCATCTCAAAACCTTTCCCCAAAAACCTTCTACTAATTTAAATATAACCACCAGGGCAAAAGAAAAGTAAGCCAGAAGTAGTAACTTCTGACTCATAGTTTTACAAATGATTTTTTGCTAAACCGACCAGCTCTTTAAAACCGTCTGCATCATTAACGGCTAAATCAGCCAGCATTTTTCTATTAATGTCTACCCCCGCCCGTTTTAAACCGTTAATAAAGCGGCTGTAAGAAAGTCCATTAAGGCGCGCAGCCGCATTGATGCGGGCTATCCAAAGCTTTCTAAAATCCCGCTTACGCAGGCGACGGTCACGATAAGCATTAGCCAATGATTTCATTACAGCTTGATTTGCCGTACGAAACAATTTGCTTTTTGCTCCATAGTAACCTTTCGCCATTTTAATAATTTTTTTATGGCGTGCTCTGTTGGTCACACCTCTTTTTATCCTAGCCATGAGAAAAACCTCCTTGCCTCATATATTTGCCTAACTTAATAGGGAAGCATACGTGCAACACGTTTAATTTCAGAAGCACTGACGAGAGTGCTGCGGCGGAGGCGCCTTTTACGCTTAGGACTCTTTTTCTCTAAAATATGGCTATGATAAGCACGAAAACGCTTATATTTACCACTGCCTGTCTTTTTAAAGCGCTTAGCTGCACCGCGATGAGTTTTCATCTTAGGCATTTTTGATACCCTCCTAAACTATTTCGATTTCGGTGTTAAAACCATGACCATATTACGTCCCTCTACTTTGGGAGCGCGCTCCACACTACCCAGATCTGCCAATTCTTCTGCCATCCGGTTAAGCAGCTTTTGACCTAATTCGGGATGTGTAATTTCACGTCCGCGAAACATCACCGTTGCTTTTACCTTGTCCCCGGACTTTAAAAAGCGCTTGGCATTTCTTAATTTGACCTGAAAATCATGTTCCTCAATATTCGGACGGACTTTGACTTCCTTAACAGTGATGGTTTTTTGATTCTTCCGAGCTTCCTTTTCCCGTTTACTTTGTTCAAACTTATACTTGCCTGCATCCATGATCCGGCAAACGGGCGGTTTCGCATTTAAGGAAACGGCAACCAAATCTAAATTGCGCTCTGCAGCTTCCTGCAATGCATCACGCACAGACATGATTCCCAGTTGCTTCCCATCAGGATCAATAACCCGTACCTCCTTAGCACGGATTTGTTCATTAACCAGCAAATCCTTACTAATTGCTTACCACCTCCAACCATAATTTAACAAAAGAAAAAAGCAGGAAATTCCACCTGCTTTTCACACAATGATACAAAAATACATTGTCGAACCCTTGGGGCACAGCCTTGGGGTGAGAAGCGGTGGCTTCTTCTTGCGTTGTAAATATATCATATCTTTATACAAAAGTCAACGAGCTTTGCTCTTTATTTCTGCTTGTATTTTTGTCAGGAAATCAGCTACGGAGAAAGACCCTAAATCTCCTGCTTTCCTTTCCCGCACCGATACCTTCCGCTCCTCTAGCTCTTTGTCACCCACTACCAACATATACGGCACCTTTTGTACCTGCGCTTCCCGAATCTTGTAACCTACTTTTTCATTGCGCCAGTCCGCTTCCACACGAATACCGGCTTCTTTTAAGCGCTCTACCACTTCAGCGGCATATTGGTGATGCTTAGCGGAAATCGGAATTACCACTACCTGCTTTGGTGCCAGCCAAACCGGGAAAGCTCCGGCAAAATGTTCGATTAAAACAGCCATAAAACGCTCCAAGGATCCATAAATTACTCTATGAATAACTGCCGGCCGATGTTTTTGTCCATCCTCACCCACATAGAAAAGCTCAAATTTTTCCGGCATTTGAAAATCCAACTGTACAGTTCCACACTGCCAAGTGCGTCCAATGGAATCGGTGAGATGAAAATCAATTTTGGGCCCATAAAAGGCACCGTCTCCCTCATTGACAACATAGGGGAAGCCCCGTTCCTCCAACACCTCTCGCAATGCATTCGTGGCTATTTCCCACATTTCATCAGAACCCATGGAATTTTCAGGGCGTGTTGACAGTTCCAGATGATATTCGAAACCAAAAGTTTTATACATTCTCTCCGTCAAGTCAATAACCTTTTTTACCTCATCTTTAATTTGTGACGGCAACACAAAGATATGTGCATCATCCTGAGTAAAACTGCGTACACGCATCATCCCATGCAGCGTACCCGATAATTCATGCCGGTGCACCAAACCCAGTTCTGCCATGCGAATAGGTAGGTCACGATAAGAATGCATTTTTGTTTTATAAATGAGCATAGATCCAGGACAGTTCATTGGCTTGACAGCATAATCCAAGTCATCAATTTTCGTAAAATACATATTGTCTTTATAGTGATCCCAATGGCCCGATTGTTCCCACAAAACACGGTTTAAGATAATGGGAGTTTTTATTTCGTCATAACCTGCGGCTCGATGTTCCTCGCGCCAATAATTTTCCAGTTCATTACGTATAATCATGCCATTGGGATGAATAAAGGGAAAACCCGGCCCCTCGTCCTGAATGCTAAAAAGATCTAACTCTTTGCCCAGCTTGCGATGGTCACGTTTTTTGGCTTCTTCCAGCTTGGCCAGATACTCATCCAATAAGGATTTTTTCGGGAAAGAAGTACCATAGATGCGCTGCAGCATAGGATTTTTTTCACTGCCACGCCAATAGGCACCTGCCAAACTTAATAATTTAATGGCTTTTACTTTGCCGGTAGAAATTAAATGCGGCCCGGCGCAAAGATCTACAAACTCACCACAGCTGTAGCAGCTAATGACGGCGTCTTCCGGCAGTTCCCGAATCAAATCAACTTTATAATTCTCACCACGTTCAGCAAAAAAGGCCAGTGCTTCCTCCCGCGCCATTTCACTACGTTCAAAGGGAAGATCCTCTTTAATGATACGCTTCATCTCTTCTTCTATTTTTTCCAGATCTTCCGGTGTAAAAGAGTCTGGGTTATCAAAATCATAATAAAAACCATCTTTAATAGCAGGACCGATTCCCAGTTTAGCCTTTGGGTAAAGCCTTTTTACCGCAGCAGCCAAAATATGGCTGGTGGAATGGCGATATACATCTTTTCCTTCCTCATCCTCAAAAGTGACAAAACGCAGTTCGACATCTTCTTCCAACCGATATGTTAAATCCACCACCACTCCATTTACAACTGCAGCCAGTGCCTCCTTTTTCAGGCGTCCGCCCAAATCATTTAGTATATCAATAACACGCGTGCCTACGGGAATCTCCCGCGTGGCACCATCGCGTAATAATACTTTAATCAACCTTATCACTCCCAATCTTCATATTACAAAGTAGTTCTAACTAATTCATCATAATTCTTCAATTTCATAATGTCAAGCCTTACCAGGCGTGTATCACTTTTTCCTAAATCACTAAAAGCTGTAATAGTCCAATTATAAAACCCAACACAGCACCCAACCATTCAATTTGCTTTAACTCCCTGCGCGACACCCTCAAAATTAGCTCTTCCACCTCTGATAAAGATAAAGCATTTACTTTACTTGTCACAATGGCAGCTACATCCACTTGCTGCTGCAAATGTAAAAAGATACTTTCAGCCATATGAGGAAACTGTTTAGCCACTGCCGCGGCAATCCAATCACGCAGTACACTACTACAGTAAGTGCGAATACCGGCGGGGAACTTACTCATTTTATCGCTACACCACTCTTCCACCGTCAGCTTAACCAACTTTTCTACCTCACTCTGTAGCTCTGGAATATTTATACTTTTTATCAGCTCGTCCATATTAAAAAGCTCCTGTGCCACTACCTCACCAATACTTAGCGCCAATTCTGCGCGTCTGCGCGGAATAAGCCCCTGAACGCTAATAGGTAGAGGCCAAAGGCGCAGCGCCTTTTGCGGCCGAAAAAGTAAGCGAATTGCCAAAACATTGGTAATCCAACCAATTATGGCCCCCGTTAAAGGCAAAAGGATTTTAGCCAAACAGCAACACTCCTTCCACCCCTAATTTTACCACATAAAGAATAAAAAACGCCTTAACGGCGTTAAGTTCTTTTTGTGCAATTAATTTTGCCGGAATGAGAACACAGTTTACAGCACTCACATAAGCTAACTCTGTTATCAAACACATCCTTTAGTGTCTCGGCAGCTTTAGGATAATTAGTATATACATCCTTGTGTAAAACAATTCGGTGTGGAGCAGCTGTAATTAACATACTAATCAACTGATCTTCCGCATTATTTGTGCCTTCAAAACTCTCCCGGTACTCCCATTCCAGCGGCTTTAATTGCTGGTCTAAGAGTTGAAAAAAACCATCCTGATTCAGTATTACATGCAGCTGATTAATTTTGGTTTTTTGTAAAGACAGAAAATATTTTAACAACCTAATAAATTCCTGATATTCTTTTTCCAATAAAAGCTGCTCAACGGCATGATCGACACTTTTGCACAAGAGTTTCCACCAGAGTGGCAAACGAAAACAAATAAGTCCATGGAGATTTACATAATCTTCCTGATCAAGACATTCGTGTAAGCTCTGCTGTATTTCTGTAAAGATATAACCACCTTCGGCAATACTAGGCTGAGCAAAATAATATTTTTCTGCTAAAGCTAAAACCGATTTTTTTTCCTTGGCGGAGAAATAATAATAAGAGCGGGCAATTATTTTCTTCAAATAAAAAAGCGCCTGCTTAGAAATAATATACTGCGTCAATAGGTCCGCCAACTGACGCCGCACTATTTTTTCCGTCTTCCATGGGAAATTTTGCTTTTGCAATTGACAAAAAAAATATGTCCAATCACTAATAACTTTTACATCAATTAACACTTCCTTACTAGTTTTATAAAAAGAAAGCATGCATTCCTCCAGCCTGCCTTTAAGATCAGGTGTAACATGCTTTACAGCAATAGCAATTAACGCCAAGGTTCTCATCTCCCTTCGCTATTAGTATATGTGTGTTAATTTCTTTGTATACTTTTCCAACCGAAGTAATAAAAAGCAAAAAAAAAAGACGTGCAATAGCACGTCACTAATAACTTTTGGGGGAAAAAGTTGCGCAATCCGTTTCCTCCGTATCAGAAGCATTCGGCGGTTGAATCTCAATACTGGACGCTAAGCATTGATCGCCGCTTTCCCAATATTCGCAGCTATCTACACAACATTTAACACGACTGATCGGTGTTTGTCCCTTTTCTACACGCATTTACTATCCTCCTCTGCAATACCCTATTTTCTGTATCTATTTTTTGTAATAAACTTCTTTTTATACTACCAAGATTTTCAGTGCCCTCTCTCTTGCTTTTTAGACCGGCTTCTGTTACAATAAGAGTTGCATTTAAAAAAAAATGGGTCGTTAGCTCAGGGGG
>JAAZIQ010000026.1 GCA_012800795.1 Bacillota bacterium | reverse complement strand
GGGTGTCGCCTCCATATTTATTTAACAACAAGTTTTTGCCGGAGTGGCGGAACAGGCAGACGCAAGGGACTTAAAATCCCTCGGTCTAACCAGTAGACCGTACCGGTTCGATTCCGGTCTCCGGCACCACTTGTATATAAGGGTTTGTGGGTTTCAGTGAATTATCCGGACACTGGATTGATTTAAAATCCCTTGTGTCAAAAACACTGTCACAAACACATGACTATATCCTCTTCGTAATAAGCGAAGGGGATTTTTGTTTTATGCCAAAAGTAATACGAATTGAAAAAAGGTTACCTGACATATGGAATGAAGCAATGGAGATATAGAATAGGGATTATGTTACAGTCTTTTATGATTGAAACGGCAGGCGGGATAAATTGTGCCAAAGAAATTGAGAGTCAGCAAACTTGGCCCAATGTAGGGGTAGAGAAAATTTTTGCCTCCTACATGGCAAAATGTTACGGCAGTAAAAGAAAAACAAATTTTTTTAGTGCCAACGGATAAAGATTCATGGGAATATCCCAGTCTTTCTACCTGTCTAGGTTTTTTGTGGATGTTATGTAAAATGTATCCTGACTATTACAGTGAAGAGGAGTTTTTGCAAGAAGTGGACTTGTTTTACGAGACTGCATATGGCATGAAATTTGATTTAGAATTTTTGGGGTATTGACGGTGAAACAGTTAAAGGAAAGGGAACTGGAGCAAAAAAGAAAGCGGCGGTCAAGAGCTATTATTTTTATATTTTTTGTTTTGCTTCTTGCTTTGGCAGTGCTCGCTCTTTGTATTGGGAAATATCCTATTACGCCAAAAGAAGCCCTTTTAATTTTAAGTGGCAATAAAAGCATAGAGGATGTAATGGCTTATAATGTTGTTTTTGGTTTGCGCCTGCCCCGCGTTATTGCTGCCATTATTTGTGGGGCTGCTCTTTCTGCATCGGGGGCTGCCTATCAGGGCATTTTCAGAAATCCTTTAGTTTCGTCGGAATTTTTGGGTGTGTCGCAGGGTGCCTGTGTGGGAGCAGCCATAGCCATTCTTTTATTTGCTGTTATAGAGGGGTACAGGGCTGATGCGGAAGTGCCGGCAGGTTTTCAGCCGGTTAATAACCGGGATGAATGGTACTGCTATACTGGGTTATCACAGTATTTATTATTTACAACCGGTAAAGCCTACTATGAAATTCCCTATCCGCCCGTATACAACCGCACTATTAAAAAGAAGGAGACAGATTACCCCTTTTCCGGCTTTTTCATTTCCATTCCTGAAGATGCCCTTGGTGATATCCAAGGAATACCTTCCGCATTGGTAAGCAGCCGCAGTATGATTGTACATATGGCTGCCAATGCAGATTTGGCAATAGAATGTTACTGTCGGGATAAAAGCACCATGGGTGTGATGGTAACCTTTAAAGCGGGAATCGGTTTCGATAAGTAAAAAAACTTTACTGTTAAGAAAAGACACCGACTTTAAATCAGATCGGTGTCTTTTTTGTTGCAAAAAGCCGGTCATAATGAAAACGGCTGTGTTAAACAATAGGTAATATTCTGGAAGCAAGGGAAAAGTAGATGATTAAGGAGATGGTATCTACAATAGTCGTTATGAGCGGAGCGGCCATGATGGCAGGGTCAATTTTTAGTTGTTTGGCAAGGATGGGAAAGCATGAACCTACTAATTTTGCCGTTATAACCGTTAAAATCAGCGTCAGGGAAACAATCCCTGCGATGGTCGGAGGATATTTTTCAATTACTAAAATCCTCAGGAAATTCACACTGGCCAATGTTATACCCACCACAAGACTAATACGAAATTCTTTCCATATAACCTGCGCAATGTTGCTAAAGCTTACTTCATTTAGTGCCAGACTGCGGATTATTAGTGTTGAGGACTGGGAGCCGGCATTGCCTCCTGTATCCATCAGCATCGGGATAAAGACAGTCAAAGCCACTACTTTTTCTAAAGTTGACTGAAAATGGCGGATAATATAGCCAGTAAAAGTGGCTGAGAGCATTAATATAAGCAACCAGACAATACGATTACGTGCCATGGCCAAGACACCGCTTTCCAGGTATTCGATATCTGTGGGCTCCAATGCGGCCATTTTGTGAAAGTCTTCTGTATTTTCGTCTTCAATTACGTCCAAAATATCATCAACTGTGACTATCCCTACTAAACGCTTTTCATTATCAGTTATAGGAAGGGCCAATAAATCATATTTTTTTACTAATTCGGCAATTTCTTCTTTGTCATCATGGGTATTGGCATAAATAATCTCTGTGCGCATAATATCGCCAATTTTTTGCTCCGGTTCTGCTATGACCAGATCGCGCAGGGAAAGAATACCTTCTAAAACACGGTTAGCATCAGTAACATAACAGGTATAAATGGTTTCTTTATTCGGGGCAGTTTCACGAATTTTAGCCAGTGCCTCACGTACCAGCATTTCCTTTTTCAGATCAACAAACTCAATGGTCATGATGCTGCCGGCAGAATCTTCGGGGTAATTTAAGAATTGATTAATTAGCTTTCTTTCGGTTTCAGAGGAATTTTGCAGAATTTTTTTTACCACATAGGCGGGTACTTCTTCTAAAAAGTCAATTTTATCATCAAAATAAAGATCTTCTATAATTTGCAGCAGCTCTTTTTCGTTGACCAAAACCGACAATTCCGATTGCCGGGTGGGGGAAAGATGTGCAAAAACATCTGCAGCCATGTCTTTTGGTAAAAGACGAAAGACCAAAAGTGCAGTTGATGCATCCTGCATATTTAAAAACTCAGCTATATCTGCAACCTGACTGGTGCTGAGAATTTTTTTTATTCCGTAATAATCCTTTTCCGCAAGTAGCTTAGTTATGATGGTGAAGTCCATACTTATGCAGCCTCCTTTTCTGATAGTTTTTCACGCACATGTGGGAGGAGGCAAAACAGACAGAAGTGAATTGTTGGACTGCCTGCTCCCATAGCTAATAACTCCTAGATAAAATTTCCCACTACTAGGCCCAGGGTCCATCAAATCACCTCCATCATAGTATGAACTAAAAAACCCTCAACCTTCTTAGGTGAGGGTACAAAAATACAAAAAGATATATGTCCCTCTCGTGAAAGCTTTAGCACTATACAACGTAGGGCTCATCCCAGCTACACTAGGTAACACCTTAATCCGATGTTCCCTGCTGACCCTTTGGCATCTCTCGATGTTTCAGGGTGGTAGCGTCTGTTTGTATAGTAGCCTCACCTAACAGAGTTTCCTTATTTATTATATACTACTAATTCTCTGTCAGGCAAATAATTTTTTGTCTTAATGTGTGAAAAAACTATTCAGTTTGCCAAAAACCGATTTTTTTCAAGACATAAGCTGTAACCACGGCATAAATGATGAGGCTTAAAAACATTACCACCACATCGCCCGGCAGTCTTGTCATATCTTGGGGGTAGGAAAAAATTTTACTCATTAAGCCGAAATTGAGAAGATAAATAAAAACACCATAGGCCACTGCTTTGAGCAGGTAATATTTTTCAGTAAGAACATAGTCAAAAATAAACGCCAAAACCACACCAAAAAAAGCGCCAATCATAACGGCATGTAGCAGGCCGAGCAAAATGTACAGCGGAGTATCCTGGTATGAGGAAAAAACTACTGTTAATGCCGTTGCATTATTATCATATTTAGCCAGACCTAGAAATTGTGCAAGTTCATTAAAAATATATTTTGCTATGGCTCCAATGCTGCCGGCTATACTGCCATAGAGGAAATCATTTTTTCGTTCCAATTTCAGCATTGCTCTACAACCCCCATTCTTACTTTTTCATAGTATTTCCGTAGGAAGACAAATTATCTGCAAAAAAGGTAATAATTATGGTGGCAAATTAGTGAGTCTGCTAATTTAGCGGGGTCTGTTTGCCCTTGTGAAAAAAGAGTCTTGTATTTTCTGTTTGTTTCACGTAATATAAATAGAAAAGATTAAATCTGCTGGTAACATTATAGGTGTAGGATTTGCTTTGCAGATGATCTGACGTTTGCTTGGTAACGTCGGATTATTTTTATAGTCTTTACAAGGTTTGACAGGAGGTAAAAAGATGGAACGAAAGATTAACAGGATTCTGGTGGCCAACAGGGGAGTTCCTGCAGTACGCGTAATGCATACCTGCATTGATCGTAATATTTTAACTACAGCAGTCTACAGTACACCTGATCGCTTGGCCCACCATGTTACCATGGCAGATTCTGCTGTACATATAGGCGAAGCCCCTCCCAGCGATTCCTATTTAAATATGGATCGCATTATTGATGCTGCAATAAAAAGTGGATCCGATGCCATTCATCCAGGCTGGGGCTTTTTAGCTGAAAATGCTGAATTTGCACAACGTGTGCTTGATGCCGGTTTAATTTGGATTGGCCCGTCACCGGAAGTAATCAGGATGATGGGCGATAAAATTAAGGCGAAAGAAATGGTGGAGCGTGCAGGAGTACCCACCATTCCCGGCATTAGTAATGTGTCAAATATAAATGAAATTATTCAGTGGCTGCGGGAAGAAAATGTGGAATATCCCATTATGATTAAAGCTGCAGCAGGCGGCGGCGGAAAAGGAATGGTTAAAGTAGAAAGTGAGGAGGAATTGCCGCAAGCTTTGGCCCGTGTACGCTCTGAGGCCAAAAAATCATTTGGTGATGACAAAGTATTGGTAGAAAAATATATCGAGCGAGGGCGTCATATTGAGGTACAGATTATTGCAGACAACTACGGCAATGTGATCCATCTTTGTGAACGTGAATGTACCATTCAGCGCCGTAACCAGAAAATTATTGAAGAAGCTCCTTCGCCAACATTGACACCGGAATTACGGGAAGAGATTTGCCAAAGTGCAGTAAAATTAATGAAATCAATTGGTTATTCCAGTGCCGGAACAGTAGAGTTTTTATTTGATTCAGCAACAAAGAAATATTATTTTCTGGAAGTGAATACACGTTTACAAGTGGAGCACGGAATTACGGAATTGATTACCGGTTTGGATATAGTGCGAGTAATGATTGATGTGGCCAGGGGAAAAAAATTAGCTTTTAAACAGGAGGATATTCATCCTAACCGTTGGGCTTTGGAAGTACGCCTAAACGCCGAAGATCCCCGGACTTTTAATCCTTCCTTTGGTTGGTTGACCCGCTTAACGGAACCGCATGGACCCGGGGTACGTATTTCTTCCGGTGTTTATGAAGGTGCACTTATCCCCTCCTATTATGATTCGTTACTGATGTTGATTATGGCCACAGGGCCGGATCGTGAAGCTGCAATCCGTGTCATGGACCGTTGTTTAAGCCGTAACCTGCGTGTAGAAGGGGTTAAAACCCTAGCACCGCTTTTATTAAGTATTATTCGCCATCCTGCTTTTGTGCAGGGGGAATTTTCCACACGTTTTATTGAGGAAAACATGGAGGATTTAATTTCCAGCTTTATTGAAACAGGCGATGAGGATGAGGCCTTAAAAGTAGCAAAGTATGTGGCAGAAATATCAGCTTTAGGGCCCCAAAACTGGATGTAAGGAGGCACAAAATGAAGGATTATATATTTGTTACACCAGGTATGTCGCCAAAAGAAATAGTAGCCCGTGTCAGGGCTTTACCCGGAGTTTGTTTAACTTCTACCGGCATGCGTGATGCTGGGCAGTCTGATTATAAAAATCGTCTGCGTTTTCATGACTTGATTACGCTGGCTCCCTACTATAACCGCATGGGGCTTTTTAGCGCGGAGTGCCACGGCGGCGCACGTTGGCATGTGGGGATTATGAATAGACGTGAAAGTCCCTTTTATGAAATCGAACAGCTGCGAAAAAAAATGCCCAATGTATTGCTGCAAACATTAATCAGGGAAACAAATTTATGGGGCTATCGTCCATACCCCAAAAATGTCATTGAATATGTGATCAATAATGTAGATATTGATGTGTGGCGCTGTTTTTCTTTTCTTAATGATATCCGTAATATGCGTGTAGCGGCGGAATTAATCATGAAACGCGGAAAACTATTCGCACCTGCCATTTCCTTTACTCAGGCGGAATGGGCCGATGATCAATATTATTTAAAAGTTGTAGACGATATTGTAACTTTATGTGGCGGTGTTGATGAAATTGTTCTTGTGATTAAGGATATGGCCGGAGTAGGTAGCCCTGCGCGTATTACTACTTTAGTTGATACAATAAAACAAAAATATCCTGATTTGGTGCTGCAGTATCACCGCCATACAACGGACGGTTTGGCCTTGCCGGCTTTACTGGCGGCAGCACGGGCAGGAGTAAAAATTCTTGATGTGGAAGAAGACTCTTTGACGCGTTTTTATGGTCAGCCGCCCATTCTAGGGGTGGAGGCTTATTTACGGGAAGAAGGAGTTCCTGTCCATTTAAACCGGGAAGCTGCAGAGGGCGCCGTGGAAAAGGTCAGAGAATGGGTAGGGCATTATGCCTGGGCAGAATCGCCCTTTAAGGGTTTGGACCATGGTGTGCTGAAACATAGAATGCCGGGAGGAGCTTTTCCCAGTTCCTTTGAACAGGCGGAAAAAGGCGGCTTCCTGCATCTAATGCCTGCTATTTTAACAGTTATGTCTCTTTATAATCAGATAATTAAATATTTTGATGTTACACCCGGTTCGCAAATTACCTGGACTACCTGCAACGGTATTGTTAACCGATATGCAAAAGCAAACGGTGAAGCTGGTGTGCGCCATCTCATTAATCTGCTCAATACCTTTGTTTACGAGAAAAATCAGGATTTTAATGCTTTATGTAAAGAAGAGCAAGAGGAACTTTTACAGCTTTTTAGCAATGCGCCGGGAGATTTTAAAAATTTACTGCTTGGCCATTATGGTAAATTACCGATGGGATGGCCTGATGAATGGGTTTACCGCAGCACTTTCGGCAATGATTGGCAGGAAGCAATTGCCAGTCGGGAGGAAGAATCGCCCCTGGATCTTTTGGAAGACGAAGATTTAGTTGAAGCTAAAAACACATTAGAGCAACAATTGGGCAGGAAGGCTACAAAGGAAGAATTTATTCTTTATCTCATGCATCCCAAGGATACCATTGATTATTTGGAGTTCCGGGATCGTTTTGGTGAGGCACCATATGTGCTACCCACTGATGTATGGCGCCACGGCCTGCAAAAAACAGGCGACACGGTTGAATTTGAGATTAACGGCAAACCATTTTCCATTGAATTGGTCTCCATTGGGGCGGAGCACGAGGGAGTTATTCATGTGGTGATGCGTGTTAATAATAAAACGCGTGTTTACACTGTTAAAACTCCTCGTGCCAAGAAAACCACCATCCGTATGGCTACAAAGGAAAATGAAGTTGGTTCACCTATAAACGGTACACTTTGGCGTTTGGGCAACCCAAAACGCGGTGCATTAAAGGTTGGCGATATAGTGCATAAAGGAGAAGAAATAGCAAACATCGAAGCGATGAAAATGGAGACGGCTGTTTTGGCTCCCTTTGATGCGGTGGTAACCGAAATCTGTGTGAAAGTTAATGACATTGTAAAAGAAGGGCAACTCTTGTTTGTATTGGATAAAAACGGAGTTAGTTAAATAAACAAAAAGAGGTGGGGACAAACCAAAAAACAGCGTGGTGTTTAAAAGCACCACGCTGTTTTAACTAAGTTGCGTAAATGGCATTCTCTGCTAAACAAATGAATACGTTTACGTGAATCACCTAAAAAGTTATAATAGATGGAGTGGAAATGCCAGCAAAATTTATTGCCCAAATAAACTAGAGAATCAACTATGGGGGATATGTCATGGATAGACGGGAAGTATTAAAAGAAAACAAACGGATTGCCATTGTTGGCTGTAGTGTAATCAAGGGAGATCTTTTACCTTTACTTACTGATCTTCCCTATGAAGCGGATATCTTTTGGCTGGATGAAAAGCTGCATGATGTTCCGGAAAAGCTGCATACTGCCATTCAGAAGCAGCTAGATGCCCTCCCAGATTACGATCATATCATTCTTACCTTTATGCAGTGCGGCAATGCCTTAGTGGGCATCAAATCACAAGCCTATCTTCACTTTTTGATTAGTGATGATTGTATCGGTGCTTATCTAAACGGAAGAGATGACTATAACAAACTTAGGACTTCCTGTATCTTTTTAAGCCACGGCTGGTTGAGCACAAAAAACAATATGATCAGTCAATATCATTATGCAGTAAACAAATATGGTGAAGAAAAAGCAAAAATTATCTTCAGAGCAATATACAATCGCTATAAAGAAATTGCTTTCATACGATTTTCCGGGGATGAGGTTGCGGAAGCGGAGCAGGAGAAGTTGCGGAAACTTGCCGAACTTACCGGCATGACGGTCCGTTATCTTAATGGCTCACTGGAGTTGTTTAGAAAGCTGCTGTATTTTGAAAATGCGGAGAACATTTGTGTGTTGCCGCCAAACACGGAGATAGCAATGCAGATTTTTCATAAACTGCTGCAGTAGCAGTTGACCGAAAAAAAGAATGTTTTAGTCAAAAAAAAGCCTGTCGCTATTGACAGGCTTCTGTTCCTTATGGTGGGTCGTAGTGGATTTGAACCACTGGCCCCTACCGTGTCAAGGTAGTGCTCTCCCCCTGAGCTAACGACCCATTTTTTTTTAAATGCAACTCTTATTGTAACAGAAGCCGGTCTAAAAAGCAAGAGATAGGGCACTGAAAGATAGTGTCAACCCACTGTAGGGAAAAAATAATTTCACCAATCCTGAAAGGACGCCCACTTGAAATCACATTTATTCCACGGTGTTACGGTGTTGTTGACAACGAGCCTCCGCCGACATGAATT
>JAAZIQ010000005.1 GCA_012800795.1 Bacillota bacterium | reverse complement strand
TTACGGGCATTGGGCTTGTCCACTGCACCGATAAGGAAAGCAAGGCGGGCAATAAGCGGTGTGGCAACAAGACTAACTATAAAAGCAATGGAAAAAGGCAAGATAAATTGAAGCATAGTTCTTCCCCCAGTAAACATTCAAAACCGATGCTCTTTTCTCTGGCTAATCATTCTTTACCATTATACTAAAAATTGTATTTTCTCACAATAGCAAATATTGGGATTACAGAGCAGTGGATATTAATTAGCCTGCCTATGAAGCAGGCTAGTTAACTGCTTTTAAGACGCTTTGTCTCTTGAAAACACCACTTTAATTGTCTGCAGCATAATGCGCAGGTCAAAAAGGGGAGAAGCTCCTTTGGCATATAGGAGGTCATAGCGCAATTTATCTTCGGGGGAAGTACTGTACTTACCGGAGACTTGTGCTAGGCCTGTAATGCCGGCATCAATGACGTGGCGATAGGCATAACCGGGCACTTCTTTTTTATAGCGTTCTACAAAAACGGGGCGTTCCGGCCGGGGACCGACTATACTCATATCGCCTTTTAAGACATTTATGAGCTGCGGCAATTCATCTATTCTGGTGGCACGCAGAATGCGGCCGACCTTAGTTACACGTTTATCATTTTCTGAAGACAAAACCGGGCCGGTGGCAGCTTCAGCATTATGGACCATTGTACGGAATTTGTACAGCATAAAACGTTTATTCTGACGCCCCACCCGTTCCTGTGTATAAAAAACGGGGCCCGGGGAAGTAAGTTTAATGGCCAAAGCGGCAAGCAGAGTAATGGGTAGAGTAATAATTAAGACGAAAATAGCCACTAAACAATCTAGCATGCGTTTTATAATTTCCGTTTCGGGTTTGTGGTTAAAACGAATCTGCAAAACAGGTGTATCCTGGAATTGATCAATTGTTGATTGCCCCACCATAATTTCATAGATATTTGGTACTACATAGAGTGTGCAGGGAAATGTCAGTCCCAAAAGCACAATATTGCTTTTTATTTCTTCCGGAAGACTGCCGGAAATAAGTACTATATCCGGTGCATAAGTTTTAAAAATTTCCTCTGCCTCAGTAAAAGTACCTAAATTAGGATAAGCGGCGTTATGTTTTTGCTGTTCACTAATAGCGCCTAAAAAAATGTGCTTGCCGTTTAGCTTGTCAACTAAAGAGGGAATTTCGCCTTCAGTGGCGACTATGATCACTCTTTTGGCCGGAGTAATGCGGCGCTCAATTAGCAGCAGTATCCAGCGCCACAACGCCACTGACGGACCAAATAAACAGATGAAAGTAAACAAAACACGGCGCGGGAAAACATAGTTTGGGATAACATAGCTAAAGGCAGCAACGGCCAAGCTTAAAAAGATTAGAGAGGCAAAAACCGCTGCAATGATATCTGTCCAGTCTTTATTGACAGTACTATACAAGCCGTAGAAGTTAAAAAAGAAAAGTGTGATTATGGAAAAGAAAATAAGCGCCATAATATGCAAATCTCTATTGGCTATAAAGTAAACCCAATCTTGACGGATGGTAAGCGCTAAAGCCACAGAAGCATTTAAAATCAACACATCCCCTAACATTTGTAAGTAATTAATCCAGGTTTTTGGTACATTGGTAACCATTTAACCCACCCCTTAATATCTTTGCTTCCTGCTTACGCTTTCTCTCTATCTATTTATAGACGCCAACTGCACCATTTGGTTCCTGGTACAAGCCGGCTTTAATTTGCGCTAATTAAATCTCTCGGTGCTTTTGCCTTAATGCCTTGGTCGTCCCGGTAAAATACCCAATTTTCTTGTTCCTGCTGCCAGTTGCCGTAGCGATAGGCAAGGTAATCTTCCCATCTGTGTGGGCACCAGGCTTGAATGCTTGGGTCAAAATGACGCTGCTCATAAAATTCTGCAGGTATCCACCAAGTACCAAGCACTAGAAAAGGACGCCAAGGGAGGCGGTCAATATGCACTTTAATGGAAAGTTTGGTGTTCAGCCTTTTCCAAAGACTGCGCATAAGTGTGCGAATTTTTGGCGCCAGTTTTTTTGGCTTAGGACTTGCTTTTTTAGTACTGGCGCTAAATTTAAAATAGTACATGGGGCACCAGGCATATCCTGCTGCCTTGCGGTAGACATTAATGTCGATTGTACGCCATTTTTTCAGATTCCGGGGAGTAAAATTGTATTTAAACACTTGTCCTTGGTAGTAAGCTGCATAAACTTGATATCCTGCTTGCTGAAAAGATGGTATGATTTTTTGCAGTTTCTCCAGCTCCACATCCCAAATGCCAAAATCCAAATCCCCGTCATTTTCCAAAAGCTCACCTTGGCGCATTAATCCCAGTAAAGTACCGCTGTCCAACCAATAGTTAATTTTATGCCGGTTCAAAAGAGCCAGTACATCCTGCAGCTGTTTGTTCATAAAGCCACTTCCTATCCGGTTTAGGCAATTTGTTTTAGTTTAATTAGCCAAACAATACTTTGCATAATGGTTTTTACCGTGTACAACAGCGTAAAAACAACAAGAAAGACACAGCGAAGATTAAAAGCCGGGAAACCGAGCCAAAAAGCATCAATGAGAAGAGTTAAGACCAGTAGAATAATATGCCCGGGGAAAAACAAAGATTCTATCAGTAATTTTAATAATCTATCGAAAAGACTGCCGTGGTGAACAGCCTGTATTTGCAATTGTTTTTTCTCCAATTCGGCCAGCACCTTAACCAGAGCCGGATCGGTAAAAACGGCTTCTTTATCCCGCGCAATTTTGCCGGCTATAATTTGTGCCGCCACCACATTGGGAAATGAACTTATGCCAATGCAGCCTATAAAGCCCAGCAAAACTGCCCAGCTGTAGCCATATTGCTTATAGATACTAAGGCTCATAAAAAAGACCATTAAGTTAGAGGAGTAGCGATGTATTAAGACGTCAAAATAATGTCCTTTCAGATTAGGCTTGCTTTGGCCGGTTTTAATGGCATAGCGGGCCAGCTCACCATCTACATGATCCAGTATATAGTAGGTAAAAATGAGGCTTGCTGCCGTAATTAGCGCAGTACGGCTATTTAAAGTGAGAAAGTAAAGGCTGGCCAGAGAAGCTATGAGGCTTAAAAATGTGGCTTGATTGGCGGTAATGCCAAGTTTAAGGAAAAGAATTGTAACAAAGATAGACATTTTACGGAAAATCAACTTATCCAAAAGATAGTTTTCTTCATTATTTTTCTGACATAATTGACGGTAACTGTCAAGGGACATAAACTCCCCTCCTGCCTTTTAAGCTATCTGCTGAAATTTATGCAGCCATTTTAATGCCTGGCGGAGGGCATTGGCTAAATAAATCGGAGTAACGGCTAATAAAAACAACAAACGGATATTTACCGAATAGTTTAAGATTGTAAAGGGAGAGATGACAAGATCAGACAGTGTTACCAGCATAATACTGATTAGGGCGCCGGGGAAAAAGAGCAGTTCAGTAATAATTTTTTTCAGCCTGTCCAAGGGGTTGGTACTATTGATTTTTTTTATTTGTTCCTGCTTTTTCTCCAGTAGATTAAGCACATCCTGTACTGCTTCATCTTCCACTGCTTCTTTTTGCTGCGCCAGCTTTTGGACAATAACCTGTGCCGCCAAAAGATTGGGGAAAGCACTAAAACATATGCAGGCAGCAAAACCTAAAATGACGGCAAATCGATAGTTAAAGAGTTTGTAAACGCTGACACCTAAGGAAAACAGCATTAGATTAGTGGAATATTTGTGAATTAAGACATCAAAATATTGTCCCTGCAGTGACGGCTGCTGCCGCCCCTGCTTGATATAAAAACGTGCTAGTTCCCCGTCCACATGGTCCAACATATAGTAAGTGAAAATAAGGGCGGGACCAAGAACCATGGCCGTAGGAGTATTTTGCAGCAGGAAATAACAGCTGCCAAGTGATGCCAATAGACTTAGAAAGGTGGCTAGATTAGCAGGAAAACGCAATTTAATAAAGAGGATAGTAAAGTAGATGGAAATTTTTCTCATGATATATTTGTCAACCAAATAATTTTCCTGCTCATTTTTCTGGCACAATTGGCGGTATTCGCTAATGATCATATATTTCTGCCTCCGCAGTCAAAGCAGTTCTTACCTTTTGTAAATCTGCCGGATTATCTATTTCCGTACATAGTTCCTGGTTAAAATAAACCGGCTGCATATTATGCTTGGCTAAAATATTATTGAGCGCATTTTCTGCATAAACATTTATTTCCCCTCGCTGCACAAATGCTTCTATTTCGGTAAGCCATGCCGCGGCCAGGGCAGGACTGATTTTATATAAAGGAATTAAGAAGGCACAGTCATCGCCAAAAATATGAATGGAAATTTCCTGCACCCGATTATTGATGAGTCTTGCTTTAAAATCTTTTTCCGGCAAAACCGCTTCGCGATTAACGAGAACAGTATTGGGATGAGGGGATTGTAAAGTTTTGGCCAGTAAAGCAGTGTCAAAAACTAAATCACCATGCAAAAGCAGAAACTCACTGGTTAAATATTTCTTTGCTAAAAAGAGTGAATAAATATAATTGGTAGAAGCATAACGGGGGTTGTGGACATAAGTAACTTTTAGCTGCGGAAACGCTTTGCCCACATAATTTTGCAGCTTATCTGCAAAAGGACCGGTAGTAATAATTAAGTCATCAATGTTGTGTTTAAGCAGTTGTTTAATTTGACGCGAAATAATGGTTTCCTGCGCTGCAATTTCCACCATACATTTCGGTTTATTTTTAGTTTCTTCTCCCATGCGTTGACCCAGACCGGAGTTTAAAATTACCGCTTTCACTGCAGCACCAACTTTCATTCCAATTTAAAGTTTAGCTAAAAACTGCATAAAGGCCTCTTTATTTTGCTGAGGCGTTGTTTGGGGGCGGCCTAAATCCTTACGCGCCCCTTTTTTTATTTTTATCTCTAAAAGTGCAGGTCCGGTGCTTTCTTTTAAGGCTTGTGCTTGCTTATATATTTCTTCTTTGCTTTGTGCCTGCAGTACAGTCCGGTAGCCGCAAGCTTTGGCGATAGACTGAATATCTATCAAATGGCCCACAGTTGGCTGGCCGCCTACCGAATCATGGGCACCGTTATTAAAGACAATATGTTTATAATTAGGCGGCTTTTGGCTACCAATAATGGCCATGCCTCCCATATGCATCAGCAGAGCGCCGTCGCCATCAAAGCAATAGACATTGCAGTGCGGTTTAGCAAAGGCGATGCCCAGTGCAATCTGCGAAGCATGTCCCATGGAACCGACAGTTAAAAAGTCATTTTGATGTCCTTGCCCTAAAGCCCTGCGGTATTCATACAGCTCCCGGGAGGTTTTACCCGTAGTGGCCACCACAATGTCGCTTGCCGTAAGCTGTGATACCAGACACTGCAGCGCCTCTTCTCTGGTGAGTGGATAAGGTGCCTGGGGGTTATTTTGCAAACTATATGGAGCAAAGGTCCCTTTGGGCACCACTAAAGCAAAGGGAGCAAGCTGTGTTTGCATATATTTAACTGCTTCCTGTAAAACAGTTTGTGCTTCTGCAAAAGATGTGGGTAAAATTTTATACTTGATTCCCAGCAGCTCTAATTGACCTAAAGTAATTTGTCCCTGTTTGGCATGCTGCGGCTCATCCTTAATACCCGGCTCGCCGCGCCATCCCACAAGGAAGAGCACCGGAATACTGTAAACTAAAGGGTCAATCAGAGAAGCAACGGGGTTTACAATGTTGCCTAAGCCTGAATTCTGCAGATACACAAGGCTAATCTCCCTCAGCGCTAAATAGCGGCCTGCCGCAATGGCCACTGCATTCCCTTCATTGGCGGCAATAATATGGTTTTGCGGAGCAGTATTATCTGTGACATAGGCACAAAAATCCTTTAACAGTGAATCGGGAACGCCGGTAAAAAAACGAATGTTATGTTTGGCTAAAAGATGATAAAAATCAGCCGGCTGCAGCATTTTATTTACCCCCAGGGATAAGCGTTAAAATTTCATTAATCGGCATTAAATGGGGATCACATTCCAGCGAACGCTCATGTTCCAAAATCAAGCGCGCCGTTTTTTGCATGGCAGGATAGGCACTGCGAATAAGATGGTTGGCATAAATCACAATATTGACTCCGGCAGCCTGTAATTCCTTTTCTGTCACGTGGTTATAAGATGTGGGTACAGCCACTAAAGGTACCTTGTAAGGGAATTTGGCATATTCGGCACAAAAGGCAAAAATTTCATCCGGATCTTTTTCTTTACTATGGATCATAATGGCATCGGCACCGGCAGCAATATAAGCTTTAGCCCGGGCCAAAGCATCATCTAAACCAGCCTTTAAGATTAAACTTTCAATGCGGGCAATGATCATAAAAGCATCCGTTACTTGTGCTTTTTTCCCGGCATTAATTTTCTTGGCAAAATTCTCGATGGAATCTTGTGTTTGTTCTACCTCAGTACCAAAAAGAGAATTCTTTTTTAAGCCAATTTTATCTTCAATAATTACGGCAGAAACTCCTAAACGCTCTAAGGTTTTTACCGCATAGGTAAAGTGCTCAATCTGACCGCCGGTATCACCGTCTAAAATAATGGGCTTGGTGGTAACATCTAAAATTTCATTGATGGTATTTAAGCGCGAGGTTAAATCCACCAGTTCAATATCGGGCTTGCCTTTGGCGGTGGAATCGCATAGGCTGCTAAGCCAAATGGCATCAAATTCCTTTACTTTACCGTTTTGTTGTACTTTGGTTTTTTCCACAATCAGCGACGTCAGGCCGTTATGCGCTTCCAATACGCGGATTAAAGGCTTAATTTCTAAAAGCCGGCGTAAACGGTTGAGGCGTGCAGTAGGTGTGGTGCCAATTTTTTTAATTGCCTCGTCAAGCTGAGTAATAGAAACGCCTTCCGTATATTTTACCTCCACCAGCTCGCCGCCCCATTGCTTTAAGGTGTCTATCACCCGCTGGCGGACTGTTTTTTGTTCGCCGGTGCGCCAATCATCGCCGTGCACCACATAATCCGGCCGCAGTTTTAGCAGATTGGGTACATAATCCAGCGTTTCCTGGGGTATGACGCGGCTTACGCCCTTAATGTTTTCAATAATTGCTTTTCTTTCTGCAAAAGTTAAAAGCGGGAAACGCTTATAGCCGGCAACAACATCATCGGTCAGAACACCTACCGTTACTTCACCCAGCTTACTTGCCTCTTTAATGACATTAATATGGCCGTGGTGAATAATATCTGCACTCATGGCCAAATATACTTTTTTCATCTTTCCCCCTCCGGTTTCTTTCTGATTTGCTTAATAAATTGATCGCAAAAGATCCAATAAGAAAGATTTATCCACTTCCACCGGGTTATTATCCATACGGCCGGGTGTGTATGATTTCTCTACAATTTTAGGCAAATCACTTTCCAAGACACCATAATCCCTCAGCCTTTTTGGCAGTCCGGCCTGCTCATAAATTGTCTGGATCCAGGCTGTTAATTCGGAAGGATGCTTTATGTTTAATGCTGCATACAGCTTTTCTTTTTCTCTTAATGCCGCTTCGTTTTTTGCAAGCATTGCACCCAATGTCAGACTGACAGCCACACCGTGATTGATGCCAAACTGCAGGGTTAAAGGATAAGAAATGGAGTGGCAAGCCGTTGTTTTGGTGTTACTAAAGGCCAGCCCGGCAAAAAGGCTGCCGTAAGCAATTTCCGTGCGTAAATCAAGATCATTTAAATTCTCTAACAGCAAACCAAGATTTTGGACGATTTTACTAAGCGCCTCACAGGCATAAAGACGCACAATTGCATTTGTGTTTTTAGACCAGTAAGCCTCCAGGGCATGTCCCAAAGCATCGAGGGCCGAAGAAGCCGTCAGAACAGGAGAAAGATTTTGGGTTAGAACGGGATCCACTATGGCGGACTGTGGGAAAAGGGCCGGAGCTTCAAGGGAATATTTCTGTTCCTCTTGCCGATCCCAAATGGTGGCCCAAGGCGTAACTTCCGAGCCTGTACCGGCGGTGGTAGGTACTGCTAAGACGGGACAGATGTGGGGACTATCAGCATAGATTTTATCCTTAATGACAGCCCGCACTTCATTTACATTCCGGAAATTCATTTGGCGAAAAGCAGCCAAAGCTTTAGCGGCATCGATGACACTGCCGCCGCCTACAGCCAAAATCAAATCATAGGGAAAATGATCGGTGGCTTCTTTGAGGCGTAAAATATCTTCCACATCCGGATTTGAGGGGATACTGTCCTGCACAAAAACTTCAAAACACTGCAATTGCTTTAAGATTTTATCTAAATGGCCTGAAGCCTTTAAAGAACGGGCTCCCGTTAACATCAATATTTTTTTTCCGCCTTTTTTTTGCACAATTTCCGCAAGTTTTGCCAGAGTAGCTACACCATAATGAATTTGTACCGGATTATAGTAAGTGGACATCATGCGCTTCCTTCCTAATTTTTATTGTGCAGCCCGGACTGCCAGCTGTCGCTGTATATCGGCTTGATATAAAGCGATGGCTTCCTCGGGACTGCCGATATACATTATTTGTCCTTTTTTCAACCAGATGGCTTTATTGCATACTTTTTGCACAAAACTCATGCTATGAGTAACTATCATTACCGCTTTAGCGGTATTAATCATTTCCTGGATTCTGGCGCTGGCCTTCTCATAAAAAGCCAAATCACCGGTGGCCAGGGCTTCGTCAATAATAAAAATATCCGGTTCTAACATGGTGGCAATACTGAAGCCTAAACGCGCTATCATGCCGCTTGAGTAAGTTTTGATGGGGTTTTCAATAAATTCGCCCAAACCGGAAAAATCAACTATTTCCTGGTAGACTTCATCCACTCTGCGTTTGGACATACCCAACATCATCGCATTTAAATAAATATTATCATGGCCTGACAGCTGTTTGTTAAAACCGGAACCCAGGCTTAATAGTGCTGAAACTTTTCCCTTTGTTTCCAGCGTCCCTTCATCGGGTTTAAGAATACCGCTTAAAATACTGCAGAGGGTGCTTTTACCGGCGCCGTTGGGGCCGATAATGCCAACAATCTCACCCTGCTTAACCGTAAAATTACAGTGGCGCAGTGCCCAAAAATCTTTACCCTTATAATTATAACATAAGCCTAGATTTTGGGCTAAAATTACTACTTCTTCACCGATTTTACTGTCAGTTTTTTTCAGTCTGAGTTTGCGTTTTTTGGAGGTTTTCTTTAAAAGGCCGGCCTCTACCATTTGGCGGTACAAGGAGCAGACCTCGGCCGGATCCCCTTCCGCCATTACGCGGCCCCCATCAAGCCAAATCGCTTTGGTACAGTTTTTTTCAATAAAATTAATATCATGGGAAACAATAATCACCGCTTTGGCTTTAGCCACCAATTCTTTAGTTCTCTTGATGGCACGCTGATTGAATTCGGCATCACCGGTGCTTAATGCTTCATCTAAAACTAAAATTTCCGGCTCCAACATGGTGGCAATACTAAAGCCTAAGCGAGCCCGCATGCCGGAGGAATAATTTTTAATGGGCTGATCAATAAAATCCCAAAGGCCGGCAAAATTTACAATATCATCATATATTTCTTCCATATGCCGCCGGGAAAAGCCCAGCATCATACCGTTAAGAAAGATATTTTCACTACCTGATAATTCTCTGTGAAAACCTGCACCGAGGGAAAGAAGGGCGGAAACTTCTCCCCGTACGGAGATACTCCCTTCATCGGGCCGCAGTAGGCGTGAAATAACGCGGCATAAAGTGGTTTTACCGGCACCATTGGAGCCGATAATGCCGATGATATCGGCACTGGCGACAGCAAAATTCACCTCACGCAGCGCCCAAAATTCACCTAAATTTCCCCTGTTATTAAAGAGAATGGATTTAAAGTCTTCGCGCCTTCGTCCGGCTTTGAATTTTACGCCTAGATCTTCTGCCTGTATTAGAGCTAACTGCTGCTGTTTATTTAAAACATCCATTTAATCTCACCTTACAAAGCTTTAATAATCTTATGTTCATAGCGGTGGTAAAAATAAAACAAAATAACCATCAGGATCAGGGAAAATAACCCAATAAGGGCAAGCTTTTTTAGCTCCGGCGCACTATTGTAAAGCAAAATGTTTCTATAGCTGGTTAAAATGGCAGACATGGGATTAATTTTAACCAGCCATGCATATTTTGTGCCGGCCAAACGGCTGCCTTCCCAAATTACAGGGGAAGCATAAAACCATAAGCGCATTACATGGCCGATGATATTGTCGATATCACGGACAAAAACACAAAGATAAGCCACAATCATACTAATGGACACCAGAAAAAGGAATTGCACTAAAATAATCAGAGGCAACCACACAAGATTTATTCCCACAGCGGTGCGGGAAGCAATTATATAAATAAAAATAATTATCAAACCAAAAAAGAAATTTATGAGCTGTGAAATGGCTGTCCCCAAGGGGAAAATAGATTTAGGCAAATATACTTTGGAAATAATGCCGGCCTGTCGGACAATTGATTTGGCGGAAGCATTAACAGTGGAACTTAGCCAGCGCCAAACAATCATCCCCACTACTAAAAAACCGCCGTAGCCGGGATTGTCACCGCGGCCAAGAAGAATAACCATGAGAAAATAATAGATGCCAACCCCCAGCAGTGGATCCAGCAACCACCAGAAATAACCGAGATAACTATTACGGTGTTGTGCTTTAAGACCTGATGTGACCAAATAAATCATCAGATCTTTTCTTTTTATCACTTCATGCAGATATTGTAGCATATCATTTTACCAACCTTTTAACTATGATCTCTTCTTAAAATTTAACCTTGGCAATTTACTAAAATTGTTCACTATCTGTGCTCCCTGCCATGGGAGGAGTTTGCGACTCAGGCGGCTCTTCGGGGCTCTGCGGCTCCTCCGGTTCTGCCGGCTCCTGCGGGTTTGGCTTTTCAGCTTCTTCAGGCAATTCCGGTGGCTGCTCTTGTGGTAGTTGTGCAGCTGTTAAAGATAAACTTACCGTAACAGAATCGGAAACAGCGCGATAATTAACAGCCTCCAAACGGTAACGATAGCTATTGCCTGGCTGCACATCATAATCGAGGAAATTTTGTTCTTTTTGTCTTTGGGCCAGCAGCTGTTCTGCGCCGCCGTTTACACTGCGGTAAAGATTATATTCTCTATTGTGGCTGTCACCCTGCTGCCAAGTAAGGCTGATGGCTTTCTTTCCGTCCACTTCAATGATGCCGGCAGCAAAGGCCTTTGGTGCCGCAGGGATGGTATCAGTAAGATTGGCAATGGCAGGCGGCATGTAGTCGATCCCAAAAACATCATGCATAACCTGCGAGACAAGATTACGGTCCAAAACCATATAATATATGCCGTCCCGGGACTGACCGGTTCCCTTTAATGTATGCTGCTGCACAGCTTTGCTGCCTAATTTGCCGACATAAAGAGCTAAAGAAATTATTTGCTGATTGGTTAAATTGGTGTCTATATATTTCTGGTAAGTAGAATATAAAGTAGGTATATTTTTAACCAACCCTTCGGTTCGGAAATGGTCCAAAGTAGCAAGTAATAATTCTGTTTGCCGATTGACGCGCCCAATATCGCCGCCTACGGCACGGGTACGTAAATAATAAAGATAGTCTTTACCCTTTAGGATTTGTTCACCCTGCTTAATTCTCAGCTTGCCTTTAGTATCGTAAACATCAAAAGGAACATCAAATTTTACCCCGCCGATGGCGTCCACCATTTTTACCACGCCGTCCATATCGACAGCGGCATAATAATGAAAAGGAATACCGCCCAAAACATTACTGATGCTTTTTAAAGTATAGTCAATGCCGGCGGCGTGCCTATCTTGGCGTCCGCTGTATTTATAACCATAATAATAAGAATGGTTTATTTTATCAAAAGTCGGAGTATCGGCAATGCGGGTGTAAGTATCCCGCGGAATATCGATAATATGGATGGTGTTTTCATCAAAATTAACGGAAACAACTTTAATGGTATCGGTACGGTAAATGGAATAGATGGCATCACGGGCTTCGCTGCCGTCAAAACCAAGCAGGACAATATTGACAATGTTCCTACTAAAATATTTGTTTACATCCCAATCAACTTCCGGTGATTTTACCGGTTCTTTTTTAGTAGGCGGCTCAAAAAGTTCGTCCGGTTTAGTGATGCGGTAATAATACCAAGTACTATATGCACCAAGAGGTATCAGAAGCATTAGCAAAACAGCCAAAAACTTGTAAGGTCTTTTCCATTTTTTAAAGGCAGCAGCTGCCTTTTGTAAAAAATTTTTTGGTGCTGGTTTTACCGTTTCAAGCTTGTTATTTTCATGCATGTCCATCTGAAACCTCCGCAGATCCCTTACCTTATCTAAATACTCTTCGACAGGGCATAGGTAATACCTTTATTTATTAAGGAATTAAAAAAGTTGATAAAGGCAAAATTTTGCCAATATAAATATAAAAAAGCATTTCTCTTACTAAATTATACTACATAAATAGGGTTAGTAAAAATCCACGATTTCTTTTTATGACGAATTTCCACGCGGTAAGTTCCTTTTTCCGTTATTTGATAGTTGCAGCGATTGTTTTCCTCCTGCTGCCAGACAGTGCCGTTTCTTAAAATGCTAATGGATAAATGCCGGGCAGAAACGAAGGGACAGCGGACAGAAAGGGTGGTGTTTGCGGTGAGAGTAACAGTATCACCCAAATTAAAAATGCCTTTTTCGTTGGCAACAAAAAAGGAAAAACCGTCTGCTTTGCCCAAAAGATGATTAATAATATAGGCCCGGCCGGTACGTAAAGCTTCAAGTATTTGTTTTTTGGCTTTCTTGACATTTTGGCTTAAAGGTTCTTTTAGCAAAAGGCTGTTATTAGCTGTACGAAAGAGATACTCATAGGGAAAGATGCAGCGCTGAAAGGGGCCATAGCGAAAGTGCCAATTGTGAGCGTCTGAGCCGGCAATAGCGGTAATCTTTTGTTTTTGTGCAATCTTGTCAAAAAGTTTTAAAGCCTGCGGGCAGGGTCCGGAAATGGGACCGTCTGGCTTAAAGTATGCATAAAAAAGGCCTTTAAGCAGTTTTTGGATGCCGTCACGCCACTGTGAACACCAATTCCAGACTTCTATCCCTGTAAATCCCTGCACCTTCCAATCCTGCCAGGGATAAGTGATACCGTCTAAAACAAAGGGTGATCCTTTTTCAAAAGGGTGTGCAATAAAACCAAGGCCGCCCTGTTCATTAACTGCATCAATGACTGCTTGTGGCGATTCATCATTATCCGGGATTTCCCGTCTAATACCAAGTGCCAGATAATGATTTTTTGTACGGTTGATTTCCATCCCCACCAACACCAGCACTCCATGATGATAACCTTCTTCCGGAAGGCCGGAAAGGGTCTGATGATCGGTCACAATAATATAATCAAGCCCGGCTTTGGCTGCGGCGGCAGCAATTTCGGGAATAGCAGCCGAGCCATCGGAATGACGGCTGTGAATATGGATATTACCTGTAACTATATGCATTATGTACCCTCTTTCTTATATTGTGACTGCGCAAGCGCTGCGGTAAGGACTGACAGTTTCTCTTTCCCAGCGCAGATAACGCTGTACGGTATCGAGCAAAAATGCCTGATCAAGCAAAACATATGAGATACCGTCTATGGTAGTTACTCTGCCCTGCAGTTGCACGGCCGGTATTTTGCTAAAATCCAGCTCCATCACTGTGCGGGCAAAATGTAAAAGGGTGGCCGCAGACATGTCTGTACGCAAATGGCGGCCCAACTGTTCCAAAAGAAATGGGAATCTGGCTATACTTTCCACTTGGCCTATCCGCTGAATAATGGCTTTAACCACTTGTTGCTGGCGCCGCATGCGCCCGAAATCGCCTTCCGCATCAGAGCGGAAACGGACGTAAGTAAGGGCTTGTTTGCCGTTTAAATGCTGATGACCTTTCTCTACAATGGGGCGCCCGTCTGCGCCGATAATTTCTCGTTCTGCCACCAAGTCAATGCCGCCAATAGCATCAATCATCTGCTCAAAACCAATTAGGTTTGTATATAGATAATGGTGAATAGGCACCTCCAGCAGCTGCTCAATTGTTGTTTTTAGTAAGGCTACACCGCCAAACTGCATGGCGTGATTTATTTTGTCTAAACCATGGCCGGGAATAGCCACACGGGAATCACGAGGAATGGAAATGAGCGCCAGCTCCTCCGTCAGATGGTTAATGCTCACAATAATAATGGTATCGGCACGACTTGGTTCATCTGCCCGCTGGTCAACGCCCAAAAGCAGTATATTAGTAATATCGCCTAAAGGTTCCCTGTCTGTTGGGGCCGGAGAGCGCTCATAAATACGCACCCAAACAGAGGAAAACCAAAGCAGCAGAAAAACCAGGCCAACTAGCAGAATCATTTTCCATATCTTCCCTTTTCTTTTCATAATTTTCACCTTATAGAATAGGTAGTTTCTTTACCTAAAATGCACTATCAGGGCTTTCTTTATTCTCTACGGACTTGACGCATAGAATTCATACGTCTAACACCTCATGAGAAGGCCCTGCCCTACCAGAGACGAAAAAGAGCATCAGTCAATTAGACGATGCTCTTTAGGAAAAACCCAGCGAAAATGTTGACAAATAATTATGTCATTCTTGATTCCATTCCTCTTTTAATATTTTTATAGTCTTTTCTAAACCAGTTTGGATATTATCGTGAGCTTTCCACCCCAACTCCTGCAGCTTTGTAGAATCCAGTAACGCTTTCGTTACCCTAGAAAAACCTTCAGACTCAACACTGTCCGGGAGTTGAAAAACAACTTTCCTGCCAACAATACTGGCGATTGTCTGTGCAAGATCCCTTAGTGTAATATCAGATCTCTTATCCGCAACATTATAAGCTTCACCGGATTTGCCGCAAAGCAACACTGTTAAAAGGGCAGCAACAGCATCTGCACAATAACAATAAGAATATAGCTGATTACCTTCACTTTTTAAAACTATATCTTCACCCTGTAGCGCATTCCTGATAAACTGAGATAATGCCTTTGTGTCAGTTTTCTGCATTGTAGGCCCATAGATCCGACACAGCCGCGGGATAACAATATCAAGTCCATACTGACTAATATAGGCATTACACAAAGACTCCCCCAGACGCTTACTTTCGGGATAACCGGCTCTTACAGTATTGCAGTCTATATACCCGCAGTATTTCTCATTAAAATATTCTGTGTCGCCTCTATTTTGCCCATATATTTCTACAGTAGACAAAAACATCACACGAAGAGAATTATGCTTTACAGCGTAATCTAATAAATTTTGTGTACCGATAACATTGGCAGTAATAGTACCGATGGGATCTGTTGCATAAGCTACCGGATGTGTATTACTGGCGGCATGTATGATATAGTCAACTCTACCTATATCTTGTAAAGGGTTATTAATATCATGCGGAATAAAACTAAAAAACTTGCTTTGCCAATACTTATAAAAGCGTTTTTGAGCTTTTTTTTGACTTCTGCCCAAAGCAATAAGGCGAATATCCATTCCGTGCCGCTCATTACGCAGCATGAGCACATCAATCAAAAAGGTCCCCAAAAGCCCTGACGCACCACTTACCAGTATCGTCTTGTTATTGAATTTATCCCAAGGCAATTTTAGCTCCGCCACCCTAAACAAGTCTTCTTGATAGAGAGGATTGCTTTCAAACATTTTGTATCCTTCCCTTTCCTGTTATTTGAGCCAATGACTTTGTTTCAGTGAAAGCAGTGCTTTAAATAACTCGATATCACTTGCGGTTGTAATCTTAATATTTCTGTCTGAACCTGCAGCAAAATAAAGAGTCTCTCCTAAATCTACCATCATAGTATTCGTATAGGAAGAGCCGTGAATGCCGATATTTTTCGCAAACGCTTCTTCATAAGCCCACAATAACTTGCCATATTTATAAGCCTGAGGAGTCTGCACCCTTCTTAAAGTTTCCCGGCGAATATATTCCTTAGTGGACTTGTCATCATAGATCTTAAAAATCTGCTCATTATAAGGAAGAGATGAAACAGCATTTCCATAAATTGAGCACTTTACTATAACGTCTGACAAAACCTCCTCATCAACTAAGGGGCGGATACCGTCATGAATAATAACCACATCGTCTGGTGAAAGCTCATTTCGCAGATTAAATACCCCGTTGCGAATGGATTCTTGGCCCGTTTCCCCTCCTGTGACAACCCATTTTAGCTTTGTAATATTGAATTGTTTAGCATACGATTTTAATATTGCCTGCCAGCCGTCCAGGCAGACAACTTCAATGGCATCGATTTCAGGATGCTCTTGAAATGCTTCCAGTGTATAGATAATAATGGGTTTATCATATACATTAATAAACTGTTTAGGAATATCCTGATTCGTTCGCCGCCCACTACCACCGGCAAGGATTATTGCAACATTCATACTTATCACCACTCCCTTGATTATTATGATCCATTAGTTTTTTGCTGGTAATAACGATAACTTCTATTTAAGTCAACAATCTCTCTGGGATGCCCTACAGAACGAGTGTGTTCAGGAGGCATTTGCATATAATCACCATAAAAATGTTTTAGATAGTCGTCATATCTTTCGGGAATCCTGATAGTTAGATTCTCAAATTGCATAAAAACTCCTTCTCCCAAATAATGCTTGGGGATAATTTCTTTTTTTCCGTAGACACCACCATAACTGCAGATCAGTTCGCTTTCATCATAGGAAAAACTTTTTACATATTCTTCTTTTGCCAGATTAATTTTAGCAAGGTCATAGCCACGGTATTTCGTATGCATTGCAATAGCACCAATGAAACGTTTAATAATCCTTCTTCCTTTATTTGACTTATAAAGCAAAACCTTCTTTAAGCTAAAACTGTGATAAATATAGTGAATACATGCATCAAACAAGTAGTTTTTCCACATGCACTCCAGCTGCTTCCATTTATTTCTAGGATATCCGTCCATTGGGAAAATATCAATATAGATCCCACGGTTACGTGTATCTTTTTTTGCACCCACCTCAATAAAAGTTGTATTGGAATTCCTAATTTTAGCAAAAAATCTGGGGCAACCCTTTTCCGTCTTATACGTTTGTAAAAAGAGATGCTTACTAAGATGTTTTCCTGCAACAGCCAAGAAACGATCATAATCTTCCCTTGGCATAGCGATATCGACGTCATCGTCCCAAGGAATAAAGCCCTTATGCCTTACTGCCCCTAATGCCGTGCCTGAGATTGCATAATAACGTAAGTTGTATTTTTCACAGATTGCAATAAACTCCTGAAGCATGTCACATTCCATTTGTTGTAACTTCGGCATATATTCCGGGATAAAACCATTTATATTGTACATTTTGATTCTAAGATTATGGTCTGATTTGCGTGACTTAAAAGGTGGCATAATCATATAGTTATTGTATAGCCTGGTGAGATAATCCTGATAATTATAAAAAACAGGTATCATTCTACCTTCAAAGCTGACATATTCAGGTGCAAGCTCTATCCATTCCTTTTCAATCAGCTCTTTATGATGTTTATATCTGCCGCAAATGCTGATGTAACGGGCAGCCTCTTTCTTCTCAAACATGCCCATAACTTTTTCACTGAATTTAATTATTGTATCCCTATGAAAAAACAACGCTACTATTTTAAAAATATATCTTTTAATTTTATTTTTTAGTCTTTTCGGAACCTTATCATATCTGATTTTTTGCAGATAAACTTTATATAAAAAGCGAATTGTTTTATGGTGAATTTTTGATAACAGCATGTTACCCGGTGTTTTCACGATGGGGAACACATCAAGGCAGCATCTCCCTTGATAAACAATTTTACCAAAAAGGCGGGGATGTTTTTTGTTTGTATCAGGATGGCTCCAGGCAAAACCAGGCGGCAAGCTTGCTTTTGATATCCTTCTAAATTTCTCAAGTTCCGGCAGCCTTATGCCGATATCAATATCATCATCCCAAGGGACAAATCCACCGTGACGCAGGGCACCAACGACAGCACCTCCGAGAACAACATAAGAAATTCCGTGCTCTTTGCATGTCTTTGCAAACCAGTCATACGCCATAAGAGTTTTCTCTTTATGCTCATCCAACAATCGATATTTCTTGCACTCTTCCCGTTCCTTTAACGCCAATTCGTATATTTCTATAAGTTCCTGAGACTCGATTGCAATTGGATTATACTGAAGTCTATCCGCTTCAATGGTTTTAGGCACTGCATTAAGCACATTATTCCCATCTTCTAATTTCATATGATAAAGCATAACAAAATACTTTGTCAGTGCTTCTTCATTATCCTGTGCTGCAAAAAGTGTCGCTAATGTTTTAAAAACATCCTGTATATGTTCAGTACCCCGCGGGTCCCTGCACTTTTCCAAGTTTTTGCTCATATGTTTCCAAAACGCCGGCAAGCAAAAAGCAAGAGCATGTCCAAAATCTATGCAATCAAGAAAAGCCATCTTATAGGCCATATCATGGAGCGCGGATAGTTGTGTGTAATTAACAGCTCTGCCGCTGTAATTTGCGGCCATCATAATATAATAAGCAGCTTCTTCAGACCCCTGAAGATATGCAGAGTAATGAGAAAAAATCAGCTTTATAGCATTTTGTGCATACTTCATGCTCTTTTGCGAAGAATTAATCGACCATAAAGAATCAATAGCTTGACAGATTGCGCCCATCATTGCGCTTTTTTGCAGATAAGAAGGCACTTCTGGAAGTAGCTGCGCATCGAGAATAACATAATCAGGCAGGATACTATCATGGTCAATAATTTTAAGCTCTCCCTTATAGTGAAGCATGCTGAACTTGGTTGACTCACTACCTAGTCCTGCCGTGGTAGGTATAGCCAAATGCTTTATAGGGGTATAACCCCAATCTTGTAAAAAAAAGTTTTTATCTGCATCCAAAGTTGAAAATAGGCTAATATTCTTTGCCATACTGATTACAGATTCGTCTCCAAAGGAGATAATGAAATCACAGCGGTGGTGTTGAAAGCATTTTACCCCTTCAACAACATCATCATATGCTATATCGTTTCCAAAATCACTGAATAGGACCATGTCAACATTTTGTGTTCCATAGACATTGTGAAACAAATTAGCATCAAAGCTGTGCAAAACAAGCATGGGCCTCTTTGCGCCTGCTTCTGACAATATCTCTCTAATGGTAAAGTTAGTTTTCGCTGCATCTATAATTAGTTGTTCCCCGAAATTCCTCTGATGTAGATCCTCCTTGTCATAGGAGTGAAGAGTTGTTTTCAACCTTTTACTCCTCCCAGAACTATATTCTTATACAAAATAACAAAATTCACTCCGTATCAGTTTAACTTCGACATTGGTACTAGCCTATCCTTCTGATAGCTTCCACCCTGTAATTCGTAAAGTTAATATCAATCACGAGAAAAGATTTCATCAGTAGGCGACAAATCTGCGGTCTCGATCACCCCACAAATTAAAGGGATTTCCCCCTTAAAACCCCATCGGATAGAAAAAGTGGCTCAATTTTACTATCCGAAAAAGCAGGATGTGAGTGCAAAGAAATTTGTACTCACATCCTGTTTTTGCTTTATTTTCTTATTCGCAGTTTAAAGCCATTAGTTTTTTTAGTGTTTCGTCATCCTCGCTGCAGCAGTTACAGTCTCCCATGGTATGTATAATTTCGTTTAGGTCTTCTATTTCCCCAAGTAAGCTGTGATAATCCGCCAAGTCCATCAGTACCGCCGTTACCCGGCCCTTTTTGGCCAAAAAAACAGGCCCTTTGTGCAGCGTCTCCACTAATTCTTCCAGTCGACCCCTTACCTCTCTGATACTTTTAATTCTTATCGCCATTTTTCTCGCCCTCCGCTTTCTCCTTAAATCACTATTCCACCCTTCACTGCTTTTTCCCTGCCATAAACCCCAGGAAAAACTTTATTTTTATTATATGAAGAAATGGTTTTTTAGACACATAAAAAAGGGAACGAAGAATCGTCCCTTTTAGCTTATATTTTCAAGGTTAGGCCAAACGTTTTGGTGAAATTAAAGTATGCTGTATTTTATCCAGCTGTTCAAGGGCTTTGCCTGTTCCCAAAGCCACACAGGCAATGGGATCATCCGCTAAATAAACATTAACACCGGTTTCTTGTGTCAACATTTTGTCCAGACCGTTAAGCATGGCTCCGCCACCGGTTAAAATTATGCCATGATCAATAATATCACCGGCAAGTTCAGGTGGTGTGATTTCTAAAACATGACGCACACAGCTAACAATAGCTTCCAAGGGCTCTTCAATGGCTTCCAGTACGTGTTGAGAATTGGCACGCAAAGAACGGGGCAGTCCGGAAACCATATCACGGCCGCGTATTTCCATCTCGGCATTTAAATTACCAGGGAAGGCAGTACCCACTTCTATTTTTAATGCTTCCGCCGTCCTCTCCCCAATGAGCAAATTATATTCTCTTTTTATATAGCGGGCAATGGCTTCATCAAATTTATCGCCCCCTACCCGGACACTTTCTGAAATGACGGTTTCACCCAGGGAAAGCACGGCAATATCTGTGGTACCGCCGCCGATATCAATGACCATATGCCCTGTGGGTTCAAAGATATCTAAACCTGCACCTAAAGCAGCGGCTCGCGGTTCTTCGATCAGAAAAGCAGCCCGTGCGCCGGAGCGCAGGATTGCTTCCACCACTGCCTTTTTTTCCACAGAAGTGGTGGCAGCCGGAATGCAGACAACAACACGGGGGCGTAGCAGTCTTCTTTTTTCACTTACTTTGTTAATAAAATGGCGCAGCATTATTTCCGCTACGTCAAAATCGGCAATTACTCCTTCTCTGAGCGGCCGTGTAGCCACAATATTGCCCGGTGTGCGGCCCAGCATTTGGCGCGCTTCTTCACCTACCGCCAAGACTTGGCGTGAATTTTGCTCAATGGCCACCACAGAAGGTTCATGCAGCACGATGCCTTTACCGCGCAAATGGACCAAAACAGTGGCCGTCCCCAGGTCTATTCCCATGTCAGTTCCCAAATTCATTACCCTCACCCCAACTTAAATGCTTGTCCCAATTAGACTGAAATAATTTGCCTCAGAGGAGAGAAGTCCTCAAGGCAAAGGCTAAGAAGCAAATAAGAGAAACTTTGTTAGTATTTCGCTCAATTTACCATGTTTTCCTTTTTTATGATTGTTTTTTCTTTTTTCTTAGGGCCAGGTACTTCTGCCGTGTAGCTTCACCCCCGCGCAAATGGCGTTCCGCTTTATTTTTTTCCAAAATTGCTTTGATTTCGCGAGCTATCTTGCGATTGATATAGGGGAGCCTTTCCGTCACATCTTTATGGACGGTAGACTTTGATACACCAAACTTTTTTGCCACCTGCCTGACAGTAGCACCGGTCTCAAGGATATAATAACTGATTTCCAGCACACGCTGTTCTATATAATCCTGCATCAGGCCGCCCCCTCCAATCTTCTTGTTACAAAATATATGTGCAGGAGGGGCAATTATGACAGATTTTGAGCCATTGGCTTTCATTTCCAGCGGCAGAAAGCAAATTTTGCCTTTTTCCAGAAAGGACGCTTCATGTTTTAAAAAAAATGGAATCAAAAAAATAACAGCCTTGCGGCTGTTAACGGGGAGAGATAACTTGTACGGGATCAAGGGCTTCACCGTCACGATAAATGGCAAAATGCAGGAAATTACCTTCCGCTGCATCCAGTTTGGCACTGCTACCCACTTTACCGATGACTGCCCCCATTTTCACTTCATCACCGACTTCTACATAAGGCTCTTCAAGCAGATTAGCATATTGGGTAATGTAATTACCGCCGTGGCGAATTTCCACAAGCCAGCCTAGGCGGGGGTCTTTCGTCACTCTATCCACAACACCGGGCCAAGCAGCTTTCACTTCTGCTTCAGCTTCCGCCTTAATGTCGACGCCCACATGCGCCCTTAAAGTATTGCCAATGCGGTAGACCTGGTGATGTTCTGCCAGCAGGGCGCCTTCCATAGGCCAGATCATGGGTTCCTGCGGCAAGGAAAGAACAGGAGTTGTTTCCTCCTTTTCTTCCTCAACCGAAGCTTCCCCGGTACCGGTCTCTTCATTGAGAACAGGCGGCGTCTCACCTTCTGCTTGGACTTCTTCCGCCGTTTGCGGCTGGTTATTCTCCAAATCTTCCGTTGGGCGGCTAAAGGGATAGGTAAGATAGCCACGCCAGATAAGTGCGCCAAATAAAAGTATAATTAAAAGCAAAGCAGCGGGTATTATTGCTTTACGACCTAAGCGTACCTTTTTTAACGGTTCAAGCGGCGTGAAAGTTTTTTTCATCCGGACATCACCTCCTGCCAGCTAGTATGTCCAATTTTTTCCTCTTTATGCACTGGGGGAGGGGATGTCTGTAATGGTCACGCCGGTATAATAATGCTGGATAATCTCTGTATATATTTTATTTTGTTTGGCCAGGCCATTGGCGCCATATTGGCAAAGGCCTACGCCATGGCCGTAGCCTTTGGCGGTAAAAATAATTTTTTTATCCGTTATCTGCCAGCTTACATTGGTTGAAGGCAGCTTCAAAGCTGTGCGGAAATCTCTACCCGAGATTTTTTCTCCGGCAATGAGCACACTTTTTAATCGCCCCGTTGCTGAGCGTACACCTGCCTCCAATAAGGGGCGCCCGCCAGCAGAAACGGGCAGCACCGAAACATAGGGGACAATGGCTTCACGAAAAGCAGCGCTTGTAAATTCATGCTGAGTTTCCGTCCAGCGGCTGTCTGCACAATAATTACAGGGCACACCACGCAAATAGGGCAGGGCCCCAGTCCAAACATCCTCGCTGTTTTCCGTATGTCCGCCGCAGGTGGAATGGAAAACGGCTTCAATTAGCTTCCCTTCATAAGTAATGACTTTACCTGCCGTGGTCCGGACAGCACTGCGGATTTTATTATAATAATTTGCACCATCACTGTGCCATTTGGCTAAAGAAGACTTTTCATTTTCCCAGGCTTGGCAGCAAGTTGAATCGGTACAGATATCTGCTTCCGGATGCCGGTCGCAGCCTCTGCCACCACAGAGCCGCATTTGATTAACTGTATAGGTACGCGCCACCACTGCTTGAGCTTTTAGAGCCTCCACGGCAAAAGAAGCAGGCATTTCCGCCGCCACCACACCCACAAGATACTCTTCCAGCGGCATTTCCATTAATTCATTGTCTTTATGGGAAAATACTTTTATTGTAATTTCCCCGGCTGGAGATTCAATTGGTGCACGATCAATTTCCACCGGTGGTTTCACCTCTTTACTGCTGCAACCGCGCACAATGAGCGTGGGTAAAATAATAATTAAAAATATTGTCAGCAGCAGAAAAAATGAAATTAGTTTTTTCATACTCATGCCTCCTTAGCGGCTAAAGTATTATATGCCGCAAGGGGCTTGTCTAGAACAAAATAAGGGGACAAGCTGCTTTCGCCCAAAATATAAACAGCCGCTACTGCGGCTGTTTAAGGCGTTTTATTTTAGCACCTAAAGCGGCCAGTTTTTCTGTAAAATTGCTGTAGCCCCGGTCAATATGATATATGGCACTGACATCGGTTCGGCCTTCTGCAGCTAAGCCGGCTAATACTAGGGCGGCGCCGGCCCGTAAATCGGTGGCTTTAACGGGTGCTCCATAAAGCTTTTCCCGCCCGGACACAACGGCACAATTACCTTCAATTTTTATTTGTGCTCCCATGCGGCGCAGCTCGTCCACATGCATAAAACGATTTTCAAAAACTGTTTCCGTAATGACGGAAGTGCCTTTGGCATAAGCAAGTAAGGCCATCATGGGCGACTGCAGGTCAGTAGGGAAACCGGGGTAGGGTAGAGTTTTAATATCCACCGCCCGTATAGGGCCTGTACGACTGATATGGATAAGACCTTCGCCCTCCACCACTTCACAGCCCGTTTCCTTTAGTTTTGCAAGCAGCGATGTTAAATGCTCCGGGATCACATTTTCCACCGTCACGGTACCGCCGGTGATGGCGGCAGCCAACATGAAAGTACCGGCTTCAATGCGGTCCGGAATCACGGTATAATCGGTACAATTAAGGGAAGAAACACCATGAATGCGGATAGTATCGGTACCGGCCCCGCTGATACGGCCGCCCATACTGTTAATGAAGCGGGCCAAATCAACAACTTCTGGTTCTTCAGCGGCATTTTCAATTACTGTAATCCCTTCAGCCAAAGTGGCGGCCATCATTATATTTTCCGTAGCACCCACACTGGGAAAATCTAAATAAATCCGCTCGCCGCGCAATTTATGGGCAACCGTTTCTATGAAGCCATGGCCAATAATTACCTCAGCTCCTAAAGCTTTCAGTCCTTTAAGGTGCAGGTCAATGGGACGAATGCCAATGGCACAACCTCCGGGCAAAGAGACGCGTGCTCTGCCTACACGGGCTAAAAGCGGCCCCATCACTAAAAAAGAGGCCCGCATTTTTCTGACCAGTTCATAAGGAGCTTCCGTCTGCAAAGGCTTGGCCGAATTAATAATTAGCTTTTTTTGCTCTACATCATATTCTGTCAGTGTGCCTAAAGCCTCCAAGACTTTACACATATTAAAGACATCTTCCAGGGCAGGAATTTCGCGCAGAGTTACCTTTCCGGCACAAAGCAGTGCGGCAGCCATAATGGGCAGGCTGGCATTTTTTGCCCCCTCCACACGTATGCGTCCTTCCAGTGGCACACCACCTTCAATTGCAATAATGCCACTCACATGATTCTAACCTCCTCTCCTGCCGTTTCCTTCTCTTTTATCTTTTGACGAGAAATTCATCTTTATACCGAAATTAACTTGAAATCCGGGCTCTAGAAAGGAGAAAAACGGCTATTAAATTGGTTTTTTTAATAAGGAGAGTGAATGAGCGGAAATCCTGCCGAAACTACAGTTTTTTGCAGGTAATCGTCATAACGGATGACAATATTTAAGTTTATTTTCTCACCTTGTGTCGTCAAATGATGCGTCAAAAGCGGCGTATAGGCAGTAAGACTGACAAGGCCGTCGCTTTGCATGCCTTCCACCACTTTGCCGCGCACGGCAGAAAGACCGCGACGTGCAATTTTTTCCATTTCTTGAAGGTCAGCTTGACCGGCGAGATAGCCGGTTAAATAGTACGTAAGCTGGCCGTTGGGTGCATAATTGGGCATGACTTCATTGATCCTAGCAATTTCCGCCGCTAAATCTTTTTGGGAAGCTTCACTGCAGAAAAGCAGTAGATAAGTCTGGGGCTGTATTTTTTTACCGTCACCGGGGTTGCTCTGCACCACCAGATGTGTTTTTAAGCCACTGGTAGTTTTGCCGGAGGTATCCACGACGCGAAAAGTTTCTCCTTCACTTTTTTCCACTTTTTTTATTTCCAGTCCCACCAAAGCGGCTGCTTCCCGTAATATTTCTTCCAATTCCTCAAGCTTACAAAATCTTTGATTTAGCACGGCAAAATACTGCGCTTCACCTTCTGAAATTTGCGCTCCTGCCGTTTCCACCACCATTGCTAGGGCCTCAATGCCTTCTATTTCCTTTGGCGGCAGCTGATAAACGAGGCAGGCCATAATGGTTAAGATTAAAATAACTGCTATTTTTTTCCCCACAACTTTCACCTTCCTTCCTTACCCTATAGGATTGGCATATTTTGCCTAAATTAAACCCCCAAAAAGCAGGAAGGCAAAAAAAAGACCCTGGCAGGGTCTTTTTAGGCGCGTACTATATCTTTAATTTTCATCAGGCGGGTCAGTGTACTGCGTTCATCTTCATCCAGTTTCATGCGTATATAGCGAATAGTATCTTCCAATTCCGGGATCATCACATGCTCTAAAGCATTGACCCGCCGTCTTGTCTTGTCAATCTCATCAGCCAGGAAATGGACTTTCTTTTCTAAGGCGGCCAGTTCGATGAGTTTTTTCATTACCCTTGTCAGCGTAGCAATGGAGGAATCAAGTTCTCCGGAAGTAGTGGCAAAACCATACGGAGCCGTATCCTGGACTTCTTTTTCCACCACATTTATTTTCGGTACGCGGACGCTCATAATATTTTCCGTTTCCACCTCGACCGTCAAATCAGCCGTGGGATACATCAGAGCTTCCTCCAATGTTTCCCTGCTCATGACGGCACTGGCCAAAAGAAAGTTGGCAAAGGAATGGGAAAGCTGTTCTTCCAGTTCTTCCCGTATCCTTTTATTTTCCTTAATTAATTAGAGAAATTGACGCATTAATTCATCGCGTTTATCTTTTAACAATTTGTGCCCGCGGACTGCCATCTGCAGACGGCCACGCAAGCGGTTTAACTCCATGCGGGTTGGATTGACGCGAATCTCCATCCCTTATTCCTCCTCGGCGGGCAGGTATTTTTCCAGATATTCGTCGCGTATCCGTTTTAACTCAGCCCGCGGCAGCATTCTCAGCAGATCCCATCCGATGTTGAGTGTATCGTTAATACTGCGATCTTCATTGACGCCCTGGTTAACAAAACGGGCTTCGAATTCATTGGCGAATTTTGCAAAGAGCTTATCTGTTTCGGAAAGGGCTGCTTCACCCAAAATGGCTGCCAATTCTTCTGCTTCCTTACCACGGGCATAGGCAGCGTAAAGCTGGTTTAAAACGTCGGAATGGTCTTCCCGAGTTTTGCCCTCACCAATACCTTTATCCTTAAGGCGGGAAAGTGAAGGCAGCGCGTCTACCGGGGGATAAATCCCCTTACGGTGCAGAGCACGACTTAAAATAATCTGCCCTTCGGTAATGTAACCGGTTAAGTCAGGAATGGGATGTGTTTTGTCATCCTCCGGCATGGTTAAAATGGGAATCTGGGTAATGGAGCCTTTCTTACCCCTAATCCGGCCGGCCCGCTCATAAAGGGTGGCTAAGTCGGTATATAAGTAGCCGGGATAACCGCGGCGACCGGGCACTTCTTTCCGGGCGGCAGATATTTCCCGCAGCGCCTCGGCGTAGTTGGTCATATCAGTTAAAATTACCAGTACGTGCATATCTTTGTCATAAGCTAAATATTCTGCTGCAGTCAGTGCCATCCGCGGTGTGGCTATCCTTTCAATGGCCGGGTCGTCCGCCAAGTTGATAAAAAGGACAGAACGTTCAATGGCACCTGTTCTCCGGAAATCATTGATAAAGAAATCTGCTTCCTCAAAGGTAATGCCCATAGCAGCAAAAACGATGGCGAATTTAGAATCAGTGCCCAGCACTTTGGCCTGACGGGCGATTTGCGCCGCCAGGAGATTGTGCGGCAGACCGGAACCGGAGAAAATAGGCAGCTTCTGCCCCCGCACCAGTGTATTTAAGCCATCAATGGTGGAAATCCCGGTTTGAATAAATTCTGAAGGATAATCACGCGCATAAGGGTTTAACGGTAAACCCTCAATGTCGCGCCGCTGCTCGGGTATAATTTTAGGGCCGTTATCGCGCGGACGCCCTAAGCCGTCGAAAACACGGCCCAGCATATCCATGGAAACGGGCAGTTCAATCCCGTGCCCTAAGAAACGCACTTTTGTTTCATTGGTATTGAGTCCGGTAGTACCTTCAAAAACTTGTACCAGTGCTTTATCACCGTCTACTTCCAGGACGCGTCCGCGGCGGATTGAACCATCCTTCATTTCTATCTCGGCCAATTCATAGTAAGTAACGCCTTCGACGTTTTCAATCAACATTAAGGGGCCGACTATTTCGGAAATACTACGATATTCTTTTAGCAATGGCGGTTCCTCCTTCCTACGCGTACTGCGCCTCAAGGTCATTACCGGTTAAATCGGCAATTTGTTCCCTGATGGCAGCTTCGATATTGTCCATGGCTTCCAAATCATCTTCGGCAATGTAGCGAGCACGTGCAACTTGTTCTCGTGCGGGGATCTCCAGCACAGCACGCAGCTCGGCACCGCGCTCAAGAGCTTTTTGCGCTTCTTGGTGATAAAGCATAATTAATTTCATCATACGTAACTGCTTTTCCAAAGAGGCATAGGTGTCCACCTCATGGAAAGAGTTCTGGTGTAAAAAGTCTTCACGAATGGAACGGGCTGTCTCCAAAAGCAGTCTCTCTCTGTCTGAGAGGGCATCTATACCAACCAGGCGCACAATTTCTTCCAGTTCGGCTTCTTCCTGCAAAATTTTCATTGCTTCAGCCCGCATTTCTGACCATTCGCCGCCCACCCGTTCCTTAAAGTATTCTGTAAAGTTATCGGTATAAAGCGAATATGAGGTGAGCCAGTTAATGGCCGGGAAGTGGCGGCGATAGGCCAGGGAAGAATCCAACGCCCAGAAAACCTTTACAATCCGCAGGGTATTCTGCGAAACGGGCTCGGATATGTCACCGCCCGGAGGCGAAACGGCACCGACAGCCGTTAGTGCTCCGACGCGCTTATCCTGCCCTAGGCAGATTACTCTACCGGCCCGCTCATAAAATTCCGCCAAACGGGAGCCCAAGTAAGCGGGATAACCTTCTTCACCAGGCATTTCTTCCAAACGGCCGGAAATTTCACGCAAAGCTTCCGCCCAACGTGAAGTGGAGTCGGCCATAAGGGCCACACTGTAGCCCATATCGCGGAAATACTCTGCAATGGTGATGCCGGTATAAATGGAGGCTTCCCGTGCCGCCACCGGCATATCGGAAGTATTGGCAATTAAGACTGTCCGCTTCATCAGCGGCTCACCGCTCTTGGGGTCTTTAAGTCCGGGAAATTCATTTAAAACGTCCGTCATCTCATTGCCGCGCTCACCGCAGCCCACATATACCACAATTTCTGCATCGGCCCACTTGGCCAGCTGGTGCTGTGTTACTGTTTTACCTGAACCAAAGGGCCCGGGAATACTGGCAGTACCGCCCTTGGCCACCGGGAAAAACATATCGATAACCCGCTGACCTGTAATGAGTGGCTCGGTGGGCGGCAATTTTTCCGCATAGGGGCGGCCGCGGCGTACCGGCCATTCCTGCAACATAGTTATTTCTATGGTTTGGCCGTCACTTTCCACCTTGGCCACTGTATCCGTGACGGTTGCTTCACCCTCATGGATGAAGGTTAGGGTACCGGATACATGCGGCGGAACCATTATTCTATGTTCAACTAAAGTCGTTTCCTGTACAGTGCCAAGAATATCTCCCGGTTTTACAGTGTCACCCACTGCAGCCCGGGGGACAAAATGCCAGCGCTTCTCTCGGTCGAGGGCATTTGCCTCTACCCCACGGGTTAAACGTGCACCCACCCGGTCATAGATTACGTTCAGGGGTCTTTGAATACCATCAAAAATGGATTCTATCAGCCCAGGGCCCAATTCTACACTTAACGGCATACCGGTACTGTAAACCGGATCGCCGGGGCCCAATCCGCCCGTTTCTTCGTAGACCTGGATGGAAACACGGTCGCCCCGCACTTCAATGATTTCACCAATCAGGCGTTCATCGCTGACACGAACAACGTCATACATCTTGGCGCCTTGCATATTTTCGGCCACGACAAGTGGGCCGGAAACTTTAACTACCCTACCCACATTTTCCGTGTTGGTCAAAGCTAACTACCCTCTTTCCCAAATAAGATATCAGCGCCAATGGCTTTTTCTGCATTCCTTTTTATCTGCGCCATCCCTAACCCCAGTGTGCCTTTATTGTTAGGGATCAGCACAACCGCCGGCAGCATTTTGTTTTGCAGCGCTTCTACCTGCGGCTGAATTTGCGCAGCCACGGCTTCAGTGATGCAAACTACGGCAAAATTTTCTTTGGCAATTTCTTGTAAAGCCTTTTTGGCTTCTTCGCTGCCGGTGACAGGATAAGTAGCGACACCAAGCACCTTAAGACCCAAAATGGAATCTTTATCTCCGACAACGGCGACTTTATACATAGACATCACGTAGCCTTTCTCTTATTTCTGCCACAGGCAGTTGATTTATTTTACCCACCATGATAATGCGAATTAATTTTAGTTCATTTTCTTTGGCCAACAGATATCCGACAACTGGTTCAAATCCTATCACGGTGTATTTAGCCTGTTTAATATAATCCAACAGGTAGTTATCCACTAATTTTTCATAGCGTGTTAAAGTCTCCGTTTGCTGATAGCTGGCCAAGCCTTCTGCCACAACTTGCGCATAGGGGGTATCTGCCAAACGTTCTGCCATTTCCTCCAAGGTATCTTCCAAAGACAACAGATTTAACAGATCAAGCTTGCCCCCCGGCAACAAAGCAGCGGCCAGAAAATCAGCAGAACCTTTCAGGCGCTTGACACGAATAAAAGTTTTTATATTTAAAAGGTCAGTCAGTGCGGTGAAATATCCCTGCAGGAAAGCTGAGCGCAAACGCTTCGCTCCGGCCAGCAGTTCCTCGTATAAGGCACGATCCAGCCATAAATCCACTAAGTAAGGCTGAAAATCAGCAGTAATTTTTTCTGCCGCCGTCCGCATCCTTTCCGGCAGTTGGCTGTAATCGCCTGAACTTACTGCCATTACCAGTTCTTCCAGCGGGATATTGCCCACATCCGGTATTAACAAATCATCACGATTCTCTTTTAACCTGGCGGCTTTTAATAAAACCTTCAGGTTATGGTAATCAAACTGATAAGCAAATAGATCTATCAGAGCAGAATCCGGCAGCATTTTCCGCAGCTCAAGATAAACACGGCGCTGTTCTGCCGCCAAAACCTCTTCAAACCGGTTTACATCTTGAAAGTCGGCCAGATGTGCTGCGTATTCCGTTTCACCTAAAACTTTGAAAGCTTCTTCTGCATCCGGCGCTTCGGCCATGCGGTTAATTTTTGCGGCATCCAGTAATCTTGTTTCCATTACCCGGATACGGCCTACAGCATAAATATATTGGTCTGACATGCTCCCAGCCTCCTTTCTGTCAGAGGGTTCTTGACAATATTTTATGAAAAGAGGATTGCCGCAACTTCCGGTTCTAACTCCTCCCGCTGCATACGCAGCAGCGCAGCAAAGGAGCAGTTAATTTCTATATTTTCGGCGCGCAGAATAAACCCACCCTGTGTCTCACGGGTTTCTGCCGCCAATGTTAATTTACCCTGCTTACCTTGGCGGGCCAGCTCTGCATTGACTGCAGAGAGCAGCTCCGCAGAAAAACGTTCTTTGTCAGTAGCAGACACAATGATTTCTTCTGTTCCGGTTTGCGCTGCGGCAAGGAGCATGGTCGACATCAACTCTTGGTAAGCCTTTGTCTCCATACTTTGTAAACGGGCCAGAGCCTGTTTAAAAGTATCTTCAATCAACTCTTCTTTAGCTGCCAAGATAGCTTTACGGGCATCCAGCTCCGCAATGGTTTGGTAGCGACTACGCAATTCATTTATTTGCTTTTCCACAGTGGCTTTTATTTTTGCTGTTTTCGCAGCCGCTTCCTCTTCGGCTTGAGCCAAAATTTCAGCTTCCTTGGCACGAGCATTTGCCAGCAGGGCTTCCGCTTCGCCGGTCGCATCTGCAATAATTTTTTCTTTTAATTTTTCGGCTCCCGACATTAGGCGCCCTCCTTAAACCTGGATCCCAAACAACGTTAAGATTGACATTAACAGAGATAATACAGCGTAAGTTTCCACCATGACGGCAAAGATAATGGCTTTACCCGATTCTTCCGGCCTCTTTGCCACCAAATGGACACCGCTGATGGCTGTTTTACCTTGTGCAAAGGCAGAGACCATACCACCGATGGCGATGGGGAGACAGGCAAAGAAAAAGGCTAATCCTTGCTCCACCGTCAATGCGGCAGGTGCTCCACCAATCAGGCCGGTACGCTGCAGCACCAAGAAGCCAACCAGCAAACCATAGATCCCCTGTGTACCCGGCAGTGCTTGCAGAATCAATGTAGAACCAAACTTATCCGGATCTTCCGAAACAACACCGGCAGCTGCCTGCCCCACTCTTCCTACACTAATGGCTGAACCTATACCGGCCAGCAAAACCGCAAGTGCAGCACCAAAAATAGCATAAAGTAACCCTGAATCCAATCCTAGCATTTTTTTGTCCTCCTTTGTGACAGGTTGGCTATTTTATGCCACCTGCGCGTGCTTTAATTTTATTTTTTGTTTTCTCTTCCAGGTTATTTAATTTCCCTGGGTTTCCTCACTTAAAATTTCAATATGTTGTGTTTTAAAACGGAAAGGCTTAAAAGCACGTCCGCCGCCTTCATAAAAACGATTATAGAATTCAATGTACTGCAGACGAGCGGAATGAATAAAGGATCCTAGGGCATTAATGGCCAGGTTAAAGGTGTGTCCGCCCAGCAGCAGCACCGCTATTGCAATATAGCCTATCGGATGCCCTTTCAACAAATCTGCCATGGTGTTAACAGTCAGGCTAACCACCCCGGTCGCAAGCCCCAGGGCCAGCAGACGCGAGTACGATAATAAATCACTAAAGTAACCCGTAATATCGTAGAGGGAAAGTAAGCCTGAGAAGAACTTTTTAATCAGTGTTGGCTGCGAACGTCCCTGAGTAAGGACTAAACCAATGGCACTGACTAGTGCCAAGTTTTTACCAAGACCCGCTGTACCGGGCAGAGCCAGCAGCAGCAAACCAATAATGAGGCCATACCACAAGCCCACGTCCGCCAGAGCAGCAAAAATTTCCCCTTCTTTGATCAAAGTGATGAACTTCACAGCCATCCCCCAGAAAATGTGCAAAAGACCTAAGGCCAAAGAGTAGACGAGTAAGCGCATTGGGTCATTTAGGGCATCAAAAAGTAAGGGAGCACCAAAGAGTGGATAACCAAACCAACCGCCAACTAACCAACCAAAGACAACGGTGGAAATGCCGCAGGCAAAAAGTATCTTAAGTAGGTTACGCACCGACTCCCCCTTAACCTTTTTCAGTCCCAAGGCTGAAAGCAGCATCAGGACAACACCGTAACCGGCGTCTGTTAAACACAAACCAAAGAAGATAATAAAGAAGGGGGTAAAAGGAGCGGTCGGATCAACACCATAAGGATTTGGTGCACCATAAAGGTTAGTCACAAATTCATAGGGGGTAAAGAAGGGCTTATTTTCCAGCTGAACCGGGAAATCTTCTCCTTCATAGGGCTCACGCACAGAAATTTCAATGCTATCGCTTACAGCCAATATTTTCTGCCGCAGCCTATCCACTTCAGCCGTCGGCACCCAGCCTTCCAGTAAAAAGGTACTGTCAGTACGCCCCAGAAGCTCCACCGATTGATTTCTGTCCTGCTGCACTGTAAGATAATCATTATAACAGTACAGTATTTCACGGTATTGAACCTGAGCTTCTATTTGGGCCAGCAGTTGCTCTCTTGTTTTTTCCAGCTCCAAAAGCTGCTGTTCTACTTTAGCTAAATTTTCTGCTGCCGTTCCTGTCAGCCGGGGAAGTAGATGGCGGTTAAAATTAACCTGCTTTAAAGCATTTTGCACCAATTCATCATCGGCAATGTAACTGGCCAGGAAGATAAAAGCTTCGCCGCGCTTGCTGTCAACCTCTTCCAGGTAATAGGCTACCTCGTCCTCCTGCAGCTGTTCATGAAGAACCGGCAGCTGCGAAACAGGGACGGTGCCCAGTTCGAGGCGAACTTTTCTGCTGTCTTTTATTTCTTCCAAAGCTAAAGGCAGCTTCTCCCACGGCAGTAATTGCTTCTGCAGATTGAGCAAATGTGTTTCTTCATTGCGCAAAGCCAGCAACTGTTCATCAACTGCTTTAAGGGTCTGATAAACTTTACGGCTAAGCTCAGCCCACTGAGGAACTTTCTGCTTAACTTCTGTGATGGTCAGTGCCTTCTTTTCTGCCAATAAGTCGTCTAAGAGGCCTTTATTGACGCGGTGATAACGGTCAAGAAAGTCCAAACTATAACGAACTTCGGCCATGCTCTTTTCCACTTCCTGCATGGCTTCCTGCTCGTCATCCTGTTTCAGAAGGCCGGCGAGCTCTTCCTCTGTAGCCAACTGCTCAGTAATGTCACTAATTTCCAGCACCCCGGACTGCTGCAAAAGCTCGAGAATTTTTTTCTTGTCGGTCTGGTGGGCGAGTAAAGTGACTTTACTCATTTTTGCTATGCTCATAGTATTTCACTATCCTCTCCATGACCATAGTTATGGCAGCTTCCTGTTTGTCACGGGCAGCAGCAACCAACTGTTCAATTTCCGCTGCTGTGCGCTCTCGAATAGACGCTGTTATACTGTCACTGTCTGTTTCTACTGCCGCCAACTGCTGACGGCCTTCTGCTTCTGCTGCGGCAACACTTTTCTCAACAATTTCCGCTGCCCTGATCTCAGCTTCGCGGATAATACGCCGGGCTTCTGCTTGAGCTTGCTGTTTTATTTCTTCAGCTTTTTGTTCAGCAGCTCGAATATCCTTAATTACATCCCCTAACAAACATTTTCACCTCCCTTATGCAGACTACTCCAAACAGCAGTTCCGGCAAATACTATTCCTTTGTCCGCATTATTATTACCGTCTGCCTAAATCATTAAACCGGGCACAAAAGTATTTATTTAAAGCGATCATCCGGCACCCGGCCACTTACCTGCATATGCATGCATATGCAGGTGGAAAATTGTGCATGCATGCTTATTTTAGCAGTTCGACACAAAATCCTGGTTTCCTTTTTCCTCTAAATAAGTCGGAATCGTCAAGATTGTGAAAAAATTCTCAAATATTGTTCTTTTATTCACAAGCCGGCTAGCCCAGGCGGCGCACCTTAATTCCGGCTTCTGCCAACATTTGGGCCGACATCTCATCAGGGTAACCTTCAGCAATGACAATTTCTTTCATGCCGGCATTAATAATCATTTTGGCACAAACTACACAGGGATGGGTAGTACAATAAATGGTGGCACCGCTGATGGAAACTCCATACATTGCTGCCTGCAAAATGGCGTTTTGTTCCGCATGCAGACCGCGGCACAACTCATGCCTTTCCCCGGAAGGCACCTGTTTTTGCTGGCGGATACAGCCCACTTCTTCACAGTGGGCCAATCCGCTGGGAGCACCATTATAGCCGGTGGCTAAAATGCGCTTATCTTTAATGATAACGGCGCCGACAGAACGCCGCAGGCAGGTGGAACGAGTAGCCACCATCCGTGTTATCTCCATAAAATAATCATCCCATGCGGGACGCATTGCTTCTCACTCTCCCTCATTATTCTGTCCCATACAAGCGATCACCGGCATCACCAAGGCCGGGCAAAATATAGCCTTTATCATTAAGACGCTCATCCAATTTGGCAATAAAAAGCTGCACATCGGGATGTGTTTTTTCCAGGCGCGCCACTCCCTCCGGCGCGGCAATAATGGTAAAAAGACAGATATTATCCGCCCCATGTTCTTTAAGGATGCTTAAAGCTTCACTAATGGAACCGCCGGTAGCCAGCATGGGGTCCAATACCCAGACGGGGCGCCCAGCCATTGGGGGCAGTTTTACCAAGTAGCGAATAGGTTCCAGCGTTTCATGGTCCCGGGCCAAACCCACATGCCCGACCGGGGAATCAGGCAGCCATTTCAATAGCGGATCCACCATGGCCAAGCCGGCCCGCAGAATCGGCACTAAAACCGGAGTAGGGCCGGCAAGAACACGGCAGCTTGTTTTCATTAAAGGGGTTTCCACTTCACGGGTAGTACAGGGCAGTGTTTTACTAACTTCATAAAGCATCAGGACGGTAATCTCTTCTACCAATTGGCGGAATTCAGCCACTTTAGTATTGCGATCCCGCAGTCGGGCCAACTTATCATCTAAAAGAGGGTGGTCGAAAATAAAAGTTCTCAGCTTACTCATAAATTGGAAATGCTGCACAAAGCTCAGCTACACTTCGCCGAACTTGCGCCCGTATCCTTTCATCTCCTTTGTTTTTTAATATTTTGTTAATTAAATCAGCAATTATTATCATTTCCTGTTCCTTCATCCCCCGCGAAGTCACGGCCGGTGTACCAAGGCGAATTCCACTGGTAACAAAGGGGCTGGCAGTATCAAAGGGCACAGTGTTTTTATTAGCAGTAATGCCCACGTCATGGAGAAGATCTTCTGCTTCTTTGCCCGTCAGACCGACATTGCGCAAATCAATTAATAATAAATGGTTATCAGTGCCGCCGGAAACCAAGTCATAGCCGTGCTCCAAAAGACGCGCTGCTAAAGCCTTGGCATTGGCCACAATTTGACGGGCATAATCATTAAACTCCGGCTGCAGTGCCTCTTTCAGGCTGACGGCTTTAGCGGCAATGACATGCATCAGCGGTCCGCCCTGCAAACCCGGGAAAACGGCTTTATCAATGGCAGGGGCATACTCCTGCTGACAGAAAATCATGCCGCCGCGAGGTCCCCGTAATGTTTTATGGGTTGTGGTGGTAACAAATTCCGCCACCGGCAGGGGGGAAGGATGTATTCCTGCCGCCACCAATCCGGCAATATGGGCCATATCCACCATTAAGTAAGCGCCTACCCGATCGGCAATCTGGCGAAAAGCGGCAAAATCAATAATGCGTGGATAAGCGCTGGCACCGGCGATAATCAGACGGGGTTTATATTTTTGGGCCAGCGATTCCACCTGGTCATAATCTAAATAACCGGTTTCAGGATTTACCCCATAAGCCACCGTCCTAAAGTATTTACCGGATAGATTTACCGCCGCGCCGTGGGTCAAATGCCCACCATGGGCTAAATTCATACCTAAAATGGTATCTCCGGTTTTGAGGGCAGCCAAATAAACGGCTAAATTGGCACTGGCCCCGGAATGAGGCTGCACATTGGCATGCTCGGCTAAAAAAAGCTCTTTAGCCCGCTTTTGTGCCAATCTTTCCACCTCATCCACATGTTCACAGCCCCCATAATAGCGACGGCCGGGATAGCCTTCGGCATACTTATTGGTTAAAAGAGACCCTTGGGCTTCCATCACCGCCCGGCTGACATAATTTTCTGAAGCAATTAATTCCAAGTGGTCCTGCTGCCTACTTTTTTCTGCTTCAATGGCCTGCGCAATTTCCGGATCAAATAAATGCAGTTTGCTCATCTGTTCCTCCTTACCCCTGTTTGGCGTATTTTTCCTCAATTGCTTTAATTTTAGCCACCCGTCGGGCATGGCGGCCGCCGGCGTGCTCTGCCTGCAAAAAAGCAGCCACAATATCCACCGCCAGTCCCGGTCCCACCACCCGCTCACCTAAAGCAAGAATGTTGGCATCATTATGTTCGCGGCTCATGCGGGCAGAAAATGTATCATGGCAAAGGGCGGCACGAATACCGGGCACTTTATTGGCGGCAATGCTGACACCAATGCCTGTCCCACAGCAAATAATTCCCAAGTCATAATCTCCCTTAGCCACCGCCTCTGCCGCCAGCTCTGCAAAATCGGGATAATCAACCGATTCGTCAGAAAAAGTACCAAAATCATAAAAATGATAGTTTTGTTCTGCCAAGAACTTCAGGATGTGGCGCTTCAAATTTACTCCGCCGTGATCACTGGCAATCGCTATTTTCATTTTTCCCTCCCGCCTTTAATCTTTATCGTTTGGATTTGCTAATTTCTTAACGGCAAGTTGCAGTAAATCCTGCAGCTCCTGTGCCGTTTCCATGTAGACCGCCACACTGCCGCCGAAAGGATCGGCTATATCACCTGTTTGTCCGATAAATTCTTTGAGCGTAAAAACTTTTTCCCCATACTGGGGCAGTATTTTCAGCAGCATTTCTTTATGTGCCTGCGTCATAACTAAAATTAATTCCGCTTTTGCCGCCAATTCCTCCGTCAAACTTCTGGACTGATGCAAGGCCAAATCCAGTCCCAAAGTATTAGCCACCGTCAGCGCCTGCCGACTGGCTGACATGCCGTTTAAAGCCGCCAGCCCTGCCGAAGCAACAGTCCAGTCACTTAAACCCTCCTTTTCCAGCAGGCGGGCAGCTATCACTTGCGCCAGCGGGCTGCGACAGGTATTTCCTGTACAGACAAAAAGCAATAATTTCTTTTTTGAGGACATTATTCATCTCCTCCCACATTAATTACCCGCGGACCGGCTGCCTTTTGCAAGCGATTCATCACTGCCAGGCCCACGCCCTTCTTACTATATCCTTCGGCAAGAATCACATCAACCTGTTTCTCATCAAAACTGCGCAAGGCGGCAAATAGTCCCGCCGCCAGCTGATCCGGCCGCCGGCGGCTGCCTAAAACAATAATTTCTGCACCCGAAAATTTGCCTGCGCTTTCTTGCGAGACAAGCAAGCCCACACGTTTACCCTCGGCCTGAAAGTTTTGCAGCAGCTCTTGCATTTTTTTTATTTGCCTTTCCGGTGCCCCTGTCAGCAGATATAAAGGCGCACGCGGTGCATAGTGCAAATATTTTAAACCGGGTGAAGGCGGTGCATCCTCACTTTGGGGCAGCCAGTGCACTAGAGAGCAGGGGCGGCGCAAAACCGCGCTGATTTCTTCCGGCGTAACTCCGCCGGGGCGCAATATTTTGGGCTCGCCTTGGCGAATATCCAGCACCGTTGATTCCACCCCCACGCTGCATGGGCCGCCGTCTAAAACGGCGGCAATGCGGCCGTCTAAATCTGTCAGCACATGATCAGCCGTAGTGGGGCTGGGGCGGCCGGAGAGGTTGGCACTGGGTGCCGCCACCGGTACATCCGCTTGCTGCAGTAAAGCCAAAGCAAGAGTATGGTTAGGCATACGTATCGCCACGCTATCCAGGCCACCTGTGACAAGATCCGGCACTTGGGCTTTCTTCCGTAGAATTAAAGTCAGCGGCCCCGGCCAAAAATGATGGGCTAACTGCCAGGCTTCCTCCGGAATATCCGCTGCTAAAGTTTTTAGCTGCCTTAAATCATAAATATGTATAATCAGCGGGTTATCGGCAGGGCGTTCTTTGGCAGCAAAAATTTTAGCCACGGCATCTGCCCGCAGAGCATGGGCGCCAAGACCGTATACCGTTTCCGTCGGAAAGGCGACCAGTTCTCCCGCCCGAATCAGTTCAGCTACTGCTCTGATTTCAGGCGCAGCGGAACTTGAGACGGTAAATATTTTTGTCCCTTTAGCGGTAGTTTTAATCATCTAGCCCTCACCATAAAAAGTTAACAATAAAAATTACTTGTTCGACAAAATAGATTATAATTCCTTTAAAATATTGTGCCCAAAATGCGCTTTGTCACCGCATCCCATTACCATCGGCATGAAAATATGATAAATTATTAACACCAGAATATTTTTGCAGGGGGGAACTCATGGACAAAAAATATTTGCGCTCACTGCTGACAAACGTGCAAAACAGTGACCTGACCGTTGAAGAAGCATTGGAAAGGCTGCGCCATTTAGAATTTGAAGATTTAGGTTTTGCCAAGCTTGATCATCACCGGGCTTTGCGCCAAGGTTTTCCGGAAGTTATTTTCTGCCCGGGAAAAACAACGGAACAGATTGTTAAAATAGCGGAAAGAATGGCCGAAACCACCAATAATGTTTTGGCGACGCGGGCAGAACCCCATGTTTTTGATGCATTAAAAAAAGTTTTTCCCGATGCCGAATACCACCAGCTGCCTAAGGCGGTGGTAGTAAACCGGCAGCCGGAAAAAGAAACGGGCATGGTTTTAATTGTAGCCGCCGGCACGGCCGATTTACCGGTGGCAGAAGAAGCGGCACTTACGGCAAGGCTTATGGGCAGCCGGGTGGAACGCCTTTATGATGTGGGTGTTTCCGGTATTCATCGCCTCTTTGCCGGTGTCGATAAACTGGCAGCTGCCAATGTTATTGTGGTGGTGGCCGGCATGGAAGGTGCCCTGGCCAGTGTGGTAGGCGGTCTGGTGGACAAGCCGGTCATTGCCGTTCCCACTTCCGTTGGCTATGGCGCCAATTTTGGCGGTATTGCCCCATTGTTAACCATGCTTAACAGCTGTGCCACCGGAGTTGCCGTGGTCAATATTGATAATGGCTTTGGCGGAGGTTATACTGCCGCTTTAATTAACCGCCTACAAACTAACAATGGGGAGGAATAAAGGTGAAAATACTTTATTTTGATTGTTTTAGCGGTGCCAGCGGCGATATGATTTTGGGGGCACTGGTAGCAGCAGGTGCATCTCTTAAGGCCATTAAAGCAGAACTGGCAAAGCTGCCGCTTTCAGGCTATGAGCTACAGATAGCTCAAGTAACTAAAAATGGTATAGCCGCTACTGCTTTGAAAGTGCTGGTCCAAGAAGATCAGCAGCCGCACCGCCACTATGCCGAGATTAAAGAAATGCTGGCAAACAGCAGCCTCACCCCGGAAGTAAAGCAGCTGGCTTTAGACATCTTTGCCCGTTTGGCAGAGGCAGAAGCCAAAGTACATGGGGTACCACCGGAAACAGTTCATTTTCATGAAATAGGGGCCGTCGATTCCATTGTTGATATCGTGGGAGCGGCGGCAGCACTGGCTGAAATGAAAGCGGACCGCATTTATGCTTCGGCACTCCATACCGGCTGCGGCACAGTCCGCTGTGCCCACGGTGAACTGCCGGTGCCGGCACCGGCCACTTTGGAGTTACTTGCAGGCGTCCCCATTTACAGCCGCGGCATTAAAGGCGAGCTTTTAACTCCCACCGGTGCTGCCATTTTAACCACAGTGGCTGACTTTTCCCCTCCTCCGCCCTATACCGTGCAAAAGATCGGTTACGGTGCCGGGACAAAGGATTTACCCATCGCCAATGTGCTGCGCGTGATAGTGGGTGAAACCGAAAGCAGCTCTTCTTACTTGCACGGAAGCATCAGCGTGTTAGAAAGCACTATCGATGATATGAATCCGGAGTTTTTTGGTTATCTCACAGAACAATTACTTGCAGCCGGAGCGGCAGATGTAACACTTACCCCCGTTTATATGAAAAAAAACCGCCCCGGTACAAAACTGACGGTGCTGGTGCATCCGGCACAGGAACAGCAGGTAATTAACATGATTTTTCGCGAAACAACAACTTTGGGAATTAGGCGCGCCGTCAATGATAAAATAATGCTTTCGCGCCGTCATACATCCATTGAGACAGAATATGGCCCTGTTCGGATTAAGGTTGCCATGGGAAAAGAAGGCAGCGAAAACGCAGCCCCTGAATATGAGGATTGCGCCAAACTGGCACGCCAAAAAGGCGTCCCGCTCAAAATAATTTATCAGGCAGCTCTGGCAGCCTACCTGCAGCAAGAAAAAAAACGGTAAGCTTTCATTGGCTTACCGTTTTGCTTCTTCACTTACTTCCATTTGCGGTATCCGATCAAATTTACGCAGCAGGCCGGCAGAAACTGCCGTTAAGGGAACGGCGGAAATAATGCCGATACTGCCTGCTAAAGCTCTGACCACCTCTGTGGCCACCATATCAAGATTAATAATTGTAATATAAGGGGTATTGTAACCTAAAAACAGCAGTAAAAGGGGTATTGAGGCACCAACATAAGCCAAAATCAGTGTATTAGCCATAGTTCCCATCACATCACGCCCCACATTAAGTCCTGATTTAATTTGCTCCCGCACACTTATACTTGGATTTACGGCATAGACCTCGTAAGAGGCAGCGGCGATAGACATGGCCACATCCATGACCGCCCCAAGTGCACCGATAATGATGCCGGCAAATAAAAGGCCGCGCACATCAAGATTTACACCTTCCATAAAGGTCAGCATTTGTGCCTCTTCACTGCTAAAACCGGTTAAATTGGCGGCATTGCCAACAATCAAGGCCAAAAGCCCCGCCACCAGAACCCCGCTCACTGTACCAATGACGGCGGCAAGGGTTTTTCTCTGCCAGCCGCCAATACCCAGCAGCGTAATAAAAGTAACACCGCTGGCCACCAAAACCGTACTGGGAATGGGTGCATAGCCTTTCAGCAGCATGGGCAGCAAAATGCGAAAGACTGCAATTATGGTGATCAATAATGTTACTATGGTAACTAGACCTTTACGGCGACCGATGACCAAAATTAAAAAAACAAAAAGTGCAGCCAAAATGTAAAGATAAGTATCCCGCATGCGGTCTGCCAAATAGATATTGCGCAGCCGGCCGCTGTCATCGACTTCCCCATAAAGTATCACCAGGCTGCCTTCTTCCAGTTCAATATCAAAAAAGGGATTCCCCATTAAACCATTCAGCAGTGTATGTTTTTCTCCGCGGAAGTCGCCGGAGATTATTTCTATTTCCGCCAGCTGTTCTGCTTTGACAATCCCTTCCATTTCAGCGGTAACTTCCACATCTTCCACTGCCAGAACGCGGCCGCGTAAAATTACGGTGCTGCTGTCATCACCAAAGGAAGGCGCATTAGTTGCCCAAACAGGCAAGGCCAAAAGTAAAAGCAGCAAAAAAATGGGCCAAGCAAAGCGTCCCCCAAAGATTTTCCTCAAGTAAAATCCCCCAATTTGCAAATTTTTAATATTCACCCAAAACAACCTGGGCAAAATTAGTGGTATGGTCAGCAATCCGCTCCAAATTACTAATTACATCAAGGAAAATAATACCGCTGGGCGGGAAGCAAATTTTGTCGTTGATACGGCTAATATGAGATTTGCGCAAAACCTTTTCCAAAGTATCAATTTCATCGTCCTGATCCACCACCTGCCCCGCCAGCAGGAAATCTCTCTTTTCAAAGGCCAGTAAAGCATTTTCAAGCATTTCATCTACTTTGGCATACATGGTCTGCAGTTCTTCCCGCGCCTGATCCGAGATAGGCAGGCGGCCCTCCAGTTTTTCTTCAGACAAACGCGTAATATTTTCAGCATGATCAGCAATTCTTTCCAAGTCATTAACGGCATGCATTAAAACAGAAACTTCTTTTGATTGTGCTTTAGTTAGCGAATGCTGTGCCAGTTCCGCCAAATAAAGGGTAATTTCTTTTTCCAGGCTGTCCACCAAATCCTCTTTTTGCATCACCTGTTGGATTAATTTCTTATCGTCTTGTAAAAACACCTGTACTGCTTCCTGTACCATCTCCCGTGCCAATGCAGCCATGCGCAGCAGTTCATTGCGCACACCGCCAATAGCCACATCGGGAGTTAAAAGCATCCGTTTGTCCAAATATTTAGGACCTGCCTCCACAACCACATCATCGCCCGGGACCAAACGGGTTACCAGCGCTACAAACTGCTTGGTAAAGGGTAAAAATAATAAAGTATTAATGACATTAAAGAAAGTATGGGCATTGGCAGTTTGTCTCGTTATCCCGGAGGCAGTGGCCGTAATTAAGGCGACAAAGGGCTTGAAAAAGATCAGTACCAGAACTGCACCTGTCACATTAAATAACAAATGGGCCACGGCCGTGCGGCGAGCCGGCACTGATGTGCCGATACTGGCAATCATGGCGGTAACACATGTCCCGATATTGGAGCCCACTAAGACGGCAATGGCAGCCGGCAAAGTAATAATCCCCTGTGTTGTCATGACAATTACCAATGCCAGTGTAGCACCGCTGGCCTGAATGAGTCCGGTAAAGACGGCACCGATCAGTACACCTAAAAGCGGTTTAGTACCAAAAGTTGCAATCATATTCAAAAAAAAGGGCAGCTCCCGTGCCGGCCTCATGGCATCGGACATAATATTCATGCCCAAAAAAATAACCCCAATTCCCAGTGCTGCCTGACCAATATATTTATAAGTACGGCGCTGGCCAAAAAAGTTCAAAAGTGCTCCCAGCCCAATGGCAGGATAAATTAAAGTATTGATATCAAAGGCAATTATTTGCCCGGTAAAGGTGGTACCAATATTGGCACCGTAAATAACCCCTGCCGCTTGATAAAGTGTCATCAAGCCGGCATTAACAAAACCTACAATCATTACCGTAATGGTACTGCTGCTTTGTACAAGCACCGTGGCAATAATTCCTGTAAAAACTGCCACAATACGGTTATTGGTCAGAAGCTCCAGGATCCGCCGCATTCGATCCCCGGCGGCTTTTTGCATTCCGGAAGCCATCAGCTGCATCCCGAAAAGAAAAAGCCCTAATCCTCCGATTAACTGCATAATTATTCTAACAACCATAAATCCTCCCCGGTTCTAGGCAAAGAGCCAGACTTGTCCATTTTCATTATAAGGGAAGGATTTGCTCATTTCAATTACAATTACTTCTTATTTCGCGCCAGGCCCGCCAAACTGTTATTAATTTGCAGTACAGCTTCTGCAGTCCTTCCAACAGACGGGAGCGGCACTGCGGCCTTATCTCCTCAGTAGTACTACCGGCTGCCGGAACCGACGCACTACTTTCTCCCCCCTCTTTTGGCAGTTCAATAAAGCATAAAGGCGGAAAAAGTACGCACCACCAGTTCTGCCCTTTACCTTCACCTAAATAAATTTGCAGCGCCTGATATGTTCCGGCTCTATAAAGCTTACCTCCATAAAGGCGGGTGGGGAAAACAGCTTTACCCCAGGAGACAGTCACAGGGTAATTATAACCGGCTGCCTCCACAGTCTGCTGTGCAACAGCCGCCACTTGCGGTAAGTTGTTGGCAATTTGGGCTTTGGCCGCCTCCAGATTTTCCGCCTGCCGCAGGTAAGGGCTTAGAACTGCCAAAACAGCATTGCGCACTTCATATTTTAAAGCCTGATCCGCCGGTGCATCACTGTGGGCCCGCACATGCAGCCTTAGCAGCGCCGGCTGCGCTCTATCTGCCGGGCTGCCGGCAAAACATAACGGCAACAGAAGCAAAAATACCAGCAAATATTTTTTAATTGTTTGCATCTGTGCCGCCCCCTTCTTCTGCTAAATGATGGCGGATGCGCCTTAGGGCCGCCTTTTCAATACGGGAAACTTGTGCCTGTGAAATGCCTATGGCAGCGGCAATTTCCGTTTGTGTTCGCCCTTCAAAGAAACGTGCCTCTAAAATTTGCCTTTCCCGTTCAGAAAGAATGGCTAAAGATTGATGTAGGGCAATATCTTCCACCCATAATTCCGTATTGTTTTTAGGGTCACTTACCACATCCATAACATAAACGGGATCGGTAGAGTCGTTAAAAACTGGGTCATGTAGGGAAACAGGTTCATTAATGGCCTGGTAAGCAAAAATCACTTCTTCTGCCGGCACCTTTAACTGCAAGGCAATTTCCTGGATAGTGGGTTCGCGTAAAAGTTTACGTGTTAATTCTTCCCGCACCTGCTGTGCTTTTTGTGCCAGCAGCTTTAAAGAACGACTAACGCGTACTGCATTATTATCCCGCAGATGGCGTTTTATTTCGCCAATAATCATGGGGACGGCATAAGTGGAAAAGTGAACATTATGTTCCAGTGAAAAGTTGTCTACAGCTTTCATCAAGCCAATGCAGCCTACCTGGAACAAATCATCTAAATTTTCCCCGCGGTTTTTAAAGCGCTGCAGCACACTTAAAACTAAACGTAAATTACCGTTTATCAGCTCGCGCCGGGCATTTTTGTCTCCTGCCTGCATCTTTAAAAACAGCTCTTTCATGCGCGCACTACTGAGAACAGGCAGCTTATATGTATTAACACCGCTAATTTTAACTTTTCTGGCCTGCATTTTCTTTCCCCCTTAAACCTTCCTGCTCCCTAGTATTGCCATAATTTTCAGGCAGTAAACATAAAAGAAGGAAATCCAGCCAATATTTTCCTCAAATTTGTTTTTGGGAAAAGAAAAAAAGCGCCTTTGCGCTTTTTCTTTAAAGTTTGGCCAGTATTACACGGGGGATGCCGGCCAAATCCGGTATTTTTTTTATTTTTTGGTAGCCGGCATGGTGGCAAAGAGCACTAACTGACGCTGCCTGCCCTTGCCCCACTTCCAGGGCCAAAAACCGCGGTGCTGCTGCCAATTCCTTTAATTCGACCGTCAGTCGGCGGTAGAAGGCTAATCCGTCCGGACCGCCGTCTAAAGCCACTTGCGGTTCATAATCTTTAACGTCTTTAGTCAAATTGGTAAGATCTTTTGTCGGAATATAAGGCGGATTGCTGATGACGGCTGTAAATTTTTGTCCGCGCACCGGCGCATATAAGTCCCCCGGCAAAAGGCGCAGGCGCTTACCTACCCGTAAACGTTCAGCGTTAAGTGCTGCCACTTCCAGTGCCGCCGTTGAAATGTCCACGGCGACAATTTCTGCCTGCGGCAGCAGTGTGGCAAGAGTTACGGCAATGGCACCGCTGCCCGCCCCTATTTCCAAAAGCTTTGGGTTGGGGCACTCCCGCAGTTCCTCGGCCACTGCCTCCACTAAAATTTCCGTTTCCGGACGCGGAATTAGCACGGCAGGTGTAACAAGAAAGGGCAGCCCCATAAATTCTCGCTCGCCGCAGAGATAAGCATATGGCTCCCCTTCGGCCCGGCGCTTTACCCACTGCCGAAATTGGAGGTAAGCAGCATTCCCTAAAATTTCGTCAGCATGAGCATACAGCCAGGCGCGTGATTTTTCTAAAATGGCGGCCAGTAGGATTTCCGCTTCCCGCCGGGGAGCTGTGATGCCGGCTTCCCGGAGCTGAAAAGAGGCCCTCTGCAGGGCTTCTTTTACTGTGATCACTCCTCCACCTTCTTCAGCAACTCAGCTTGTTCATTTGTAATTAAAGCATCCACCATTTCATCCAGATCACCGTCTAAAAACTGATCCAATTTATAAAGGGTAAGGCCAATGCGGTGGTCTGTAACGCGTCCCTGAGGGAAATTGTAAGTGCGGATTCTTTCGCTGCGGTCCCCGCTGCCTACTTGTGATTTCCGCGTTTGTGCCAAGGCAGCTTGCTGCTCTTCCTGGGCCTTTTCATACAGACGGGCACGCAGGACACGCATGGCTTTTTCTTTATTTTTTAATTGTGACTTTTCATCTTGACAAGAAACAACAATGCCGGTAGGCAGATGGGTAATCCGCACGGCCGACTGGGTGGTATTGACACTTTGCCCGCCGGGTCCGGAGGAACAAAAAACATCTATGCGCAGATCATTGGGGTCAATTTCCACTTCCACCTCTTCCACTTCCGGCAGTACAGCCACTGTGGCTGCAGAGGTATGAATCCTTCCTCCTGACTCGGTGGTGGGGACACGCTGCACGCGATGCACACCGCTTTCAAATTTCAGGCGGCTGTAGGCGCCGTTACCGGCAATGGCAAAAACCACCTCTTTAAAGCCGCCAATATCGGTGGCATTATCGGAAATAATTTCTGTTTTCCAGCCTTTACGCTCAGCATAGCGTGTATACATCCGCAAAAGATCGGCCGCAAAAAGCGCAGCCTCTTCTCCGCCTGTACCGGCACGGATTTCCACGATAACATCTTTGTCATCATTGGGGTCCCGCGGTAAAAGCAAAATTTTTAATTCTTCCGTTAACTTTTCAATCTTTTCCGTATTGGTGGTGATTTCCTCCTTGAGGAAATTTTTCATTTCCTCATCTGTACTCTCTGCCAGCAGTTCTTTAGCTTCCTCTAAATCTGCTTTTACCTGTTTATATTGACGGAAAGTTGTCACTATATCTGTCAGGTGAGCATGTTCTTTAGTCAGTTTCCGCCATTCTTCCTGCCGGGCAATTACGGCAGGATCGCTGATCTGTCGCTCCAATTCCAAATATCTGTCTTCTATACTTTGTAATTTTTCAATCACTCTTCACACCTCGCGCTTCTCAACAGCTGCTAACACGGCCTCTATGGCACAAATGGCAACTTCCAACTGCTCATCATCCGGCTCACGGGTCGTCAGCCGCTGCAGCCACAAGCCCGGATAGGTTAAATAACGGAAAAAACGAAAACGTCCCGCCAGCTGTATCAGCTCATAGGCTATACCTGCCACAAGCGGCAGTAAAGCTAAACGCAAAATCAACCTTTGCCAAATATTTGGCCAGGCGAAAAGGGAAAACAATAGGATGCTTATGGTCATGACCAGCAGTAAAAAGCTGGTACCGCAGCGGGGATGAAGCGTTGAATATTTGCGCGCATTGGCCGGTGTCAGAGCTTCACCCGCTTCAAAACAGGCAATGGATTTGTGTTCAGCACCATGATAGGCAAACACCCGCTGAATATCTTCCAGCTGTGTTACCACAATCAGGTAAGCCAAAAAGATAAGCAGGCGAATTAATCCTTCCACTAAATTTAATACTAGGGGCCGGGAGGAGATCCTGCCAGCTAAAAAGCTGGTGATAAGGGTGGGTAAAATAAAAAACAGTACCACCCCCAACAACAGGGCGAAGCCTACCGTCAGTGTCAGCTGCCAGGGCGCCAATTCCTCCTCTTCTCCCTCTGCCGCCTCGTTGGCAGAAATGGTAAGAGCCCGCGCACCTATCAGCAGCGATTCCACAAGCGCCACTGTTCCCCGCAGCAGCGGCAGCTTAAGTAAGGGAAATTTTTCCCCCGCAGTAGTAAGTGTCTCCTTGTGCACTGCGATTTGCGCATCGGGCTTCCTTACAGCAATGGCCAACTGCTTTTCATGGCGCATCATGACACCTTCAATTACCGCCTGGCCGCCGATTTTGGGAGTAGCAGACATCATATCCCCCCTTATTAACAGTAAAAAAGAGCAGCGTAAGACGCTGCTGTTTGGCCTATCACATCAATTTCAGGCTCAGAATTTTATTCCATTCCGTACTTGCGCTTGAAACGTTCTACCCGTCCTCCGGTATCAACATATTTTTGTTTGCCGGTAAAGAAAGGATGACAATTAGAGCAAATATCTACTCTTAAGTCTTTTTTAGTCGAACCGGTTTCAAATGAATAACCGCAAGCACAAGTTACGGTAGTTTTATGATATTCGGGATGAATTTTCGGTTTCACTGTGGTTCACCTCTTTCCGCTATAAAAATACCGCGTCTATAATCTTAACATAAGGTGACCGTCAGTGCAAGATTTTTAAAAAAACATTTACTTTTAACGTGCCGGCAAATAGTGAAGCGGATTCTGGTGTTGATTATCCTTCCAAATTTCCAAATGGACATGGGGACCGGTAGCATTTCCCGTTTGCCCCACGGCGGCAATCTGCTGTCCGCGCTGCACCTTTTGCCCTGCTTTTACATAAAGCTTAGAACAGTGTCCATAAACGGAAGCCCAGCCATTTTGATGGTCTATTCTAACCATATAACCATAGCTGGGGCGCCAGCCGGCATCTGTTACCACACCGCCGGCAATGGCCACAATGGGTGTACCGAGGTTAGCGGCAATATCCAATCCATAGTGGAATCTGCCCCAGCGGGGGCCATAGCCAGAAGAAATATAACCTTGGCAGGGCCAGATGAAGCCTGTATTGTTCGTCACACGTTTGGGTGAGCGCGAAGCAACCACCCGCCGAGAGCTGTTGGCTACCGGTAGCACTGCACCGGGAATAACCAGCTCTGTACCGGGTTTTAATTTTTTGGGATCCTCAATA
>JAAZIQ010000004.1 GCA_012800795.1 Bacillota bacterium | reverse complement strand
TAATAATTTCTGCGCTGCTGCCAGCGGCTCAGTTTCCCAAATGAAGTAGCCGCCATAAACATCATGCGCAATTTGTGTAGCAATACCGTTTACCAGCTCACTGCCTGTCACAGGCGGCACAACTCCAACATGAACCGGAAGCCCCATGGCTACATTCCAGCAACCAATAGCAACGGCCTTTTCACTCATTGCTTCAGGAGCACTCACCACAAAAGGTATCTTGGGTGTATCTACGCCTAAATCATTGGCAATGGCTGTAGCTAAATTCATAGCGCGCGAGTTATCAACACAGGAACCCATATGGAAGACAAGCGGTAAATTAGCTTTCAGCTTATCGGCATTCGCCTCATTTAAGCTACGGATAAAAGCTTTCAGCCCTTCACCGGCATACTCTTCCACTGCCTCTGGTGACATTAAACCAAGTTTAGCATAGGCACCGGCAGCACAACCTGTGGCAATCAACAGCACATTATTTTTCGCCAATTCTTTAGCAATGGTGAGATGGCTATCGTCATGTTTGACTTTTAAGTTATTGCAGCCGGCAAGCAGCGCTACACCACGCAGCTGACCGCTCTTCAGTGCATCGGTAAGCACTTTAATGGGAGCATCAGGATTGATGGCACTGAATAAATCATACAAAGTCTCTAAACTAAAGCCGGCCACCACTTTATTTTTGATTTCAGGGATCTCACATTCTTTACCTGCACGCTCCTTAAAGGCTTCTATACCAATACGGATAACTTCCTTGGCCTGCTCCAGAGCTTTTTCCTCGCTAAAGTCAATATGATAAGCACCTGGTATTTTTACACTTTCACAGGTAGTAACAATCTTGGTGTGGAAACACTCAGCAGCAGTTTGGATGCCGGGCATAATGCACTGCAAATCAACAATCATGGCATCGAGGGCACCCGTCATAATGGGCAGCTCCTGTGAAACAAAGTTGGTAACCAAGGGAACTCCCTGCCGCATCAGGACTTCATTACCTGTACAGCAAATACCCATCAATTGGATCCCAGCTGCACCGGCGGCTTTGGCCTCTTCTTCCAGTTCACGTGCTGCCATAACCACCATTTCAGAAAGTAAGGGGTTGTGTCCATGTACGGCAATATTTACTTTCTGCGGATCCATCACACCCATGTTAGCCTCTGTATATACAGGTTTAGGTATACCAAAAAGCACATCGGACATATCAGTAGCAATTTGCTCTCCGGCATAATCAGCCAATGCCGTTTCTAAAGCTTTAAAAACTAAGTTTACAGGGTCTGCGTCCATCCCCATGTGTGTTTGAGCAGTAGCGGCGGCGATAACCTCAAAGATACTGGTGGGCATAATGCCGCATTCATTAAATTTTTCTAAACGGCCGGGAGTAATGGTTTTCTCTATCCATTGACTCTTTTTGCCGTCCATGCGCATAAAATCTTCCATTCCCAATGCCACAAGATCGGCAAGGATTTCCAAATCCTCCCGTCCAGCAACGGGGATACCGAAACGCTCAGCCACAGCATGCAATTTTTCAGGGCTTTTAATGCTATAATCAGGAGCATTACCTTCCAATAAAGCCTTCAATGTCAGCAGGATGTGTTTGCCATGATCAGAGTGGGCAGCAGCACCGCCTAAAACTGAACGAACCAAGTTTCTGGCAACAATGGTATAGGCTGTGGCACCGCAAATGCCTTTAGGCGACTTTGGAGTTATACGGCAAGGCCCTTGAATACAAATGCGACAGCAAACTCCCGTATCACCAAATTTACATACAGGTTGCTGGGCCAGATAACGATCATAGGCCGTGTCTGCTGGCAGTTCTTTGCCTAGTAGCTCAAGAGCGGCTGGATCAACAGTTCGATTGCGATCAACTTGTTTTTTCTTTGCATTAGCACTCATACGTTTTTAATACCTCCCTAATTCTAGATTCACACATCAAGTCGTGTAACTCTAAACAGTCAAATTTAGTTACCAGCACCCACCTCCTGTATAATTTTGTCAACAATCTGCTCTATTCCCGACATAACCCCGAGCCCGGACAAAAGGCCGCTTTCTTCCGCCATGGAATTTTCCAATACCTCTTCGGCGAAAGGAACCATTGCCAAAAGCTCGGAAGATTTAAATTGATCCTGAATGAACGCTTGTTCTTTTGCATTTCTGATTTTGTTTGCCAGGATCTTTATATTTTTAATCCCCAATTCCCGCGCTAATTGCTGCACAACCTTCGCCGTCTGCACCGAAACACGTGTGGGTTCTGTCACAATAATAATCATATCCACACCGCGGGAAGTCCCGCGCGTTAAATGCTCAATTCCTGCACTCATATCCATAATAACCACATCATCTTTATCCAGCAGCAGATTACTCAAAACAGCGTAAAGAAACGAATTCTCCCTGCAATAACAGGCCGTTCCGCCCTGCTTAACAGCTCCCATACGCAATAGTTTTATATTTCCATGCTGCAGCGCAAAATCATCAATTAAATCATCCACCTTGGGATTTAAATTGTACAAGGCTCCATTACCGCCGGAGCGCTCTTTTGCAGCATCTTTCATCTCAATAACGGGCCGCAGAGAAGCCAAAGCATCTGCCGCAAAACCCAATGTTGCACCAAGGCTAACATCCGGATCAGCATCTACTGCATAAACATTATATCCGCGATTGGCAAATTCACGGCTAAGATTAGCTGAAAATGTTGTTTTACCAACGCCGCCTTTACCTGACACTGCAATCTTCATAAACTTTCTCCCCTATACTTAAAATTAGTAAATTTAGTATCCTTTCATCTAGAAAAATACTTCTGACGCTATATCCGGAAACTAGCCATTCTACAATATTAGCCAACTTTCAACATGGTAAGCTAACTACACTAACTTTCGACGAACGCAGGAAAAATCCTTTTTTATATGTTTTAATATAAAATATCGATATATGGATAATTTTTCCACCAATCTTTATCTGCAAAGCGCTGGTGCCTAGGCCGGCCTATACCAGCCTATATATTATTATGACGTAAATATATTACAGCCTTATTACAAAAATACGTCCAAAGGATGACTTAAACAAAAAAAACAGCCTACCCTACAGTAGGCTGTTAAAACCTTATCCTAACTATTGCTTGCTGCCGGCTGTTTCTTAGTAATAACTAACCGACCGTCCTCGGCATCTACAAAAATAGTATCGTCTTGGGTAAATTCACCCTGCAGCATTTTTTCAGAAATTTCGTCCTCTAGTTTTCTTTGGATAACACGTCTCAGCGGCCGTGCTCCATAAGTGGGATCATACCCCTCCTTGGCCAAAAATGCTTTTGCCTCCTCAGTTACTTCCAGGCTAATACCAAAATTGTCCAAGCGGCTCCTTAATTCCTGCAACATCAAAGCAACAATTTTAGATAAATGTTCCTCCCCAAGCGGATGGAAAACTATTGTTTCATCGATGCGATTCAAAAATTCAGGCTTAAACACGCGCTTCAGTTCGTCCAAAACTTTGCTCTTTAGATCTTCGTAAGTTTGGTCGCTGTCATCCGGCCTAAAACCTAAAGTTGCTTGCTTTCTAAACTCACTGGCTCCCACATTGGAAGTCATAATCAGCACAGTGTTGCGGAAATCAACGGTACGCCCCTTGCCATCAGTTAAGCGCCCATCCTCCAAAACCTGCAAAAGGATATTAAAGACCTCAGGATGCGCTTTTTCAATTTCATCAAACAATACGACAGAATAAGGTTTGCGCCGCACCTTTTCCGTCAGCTGACCGCCTTCCTCATAACCAACATATCCGGGAGGCGAACCAATTAAACGTGCTGTGGCGTGTTTTTCCATATATTCGGACATGTCCAAGCGAATCATGGCATCTTCATCACCAAAAAGACTTTCCGCCAAAGCGCGAGCCAGTTCCGTTTTACCAACACCGGTAGGACCTAAAAAGATAAATGAGCCAATGGGGCGCTTCGGGTCTTTTAATCCCGCTCTGGCACGGCGTATTGCCCGCGATACAGCCTCAACAGCTTCTTCTTGGCCAATCACTCGTTGATGCAGTATTGATTCCATATTCAGCAGGCGCTCCGTTTCTTCTTGCGCTAACTGCTGTACCGGTATACCTGTCCAAGCCGCCACAATTTGCTCAATATCCTCTGGCGTTACAGAATGAGTATCTGTTAATTGCTGCTGCTCCCATTCCTTTTTCAAATCTTGTAGCTCTTTCCTCAATTGCTGCTCTTTGTCACGTAACTTTGCAGCCAACTCAAATTCCTGACTTTTCACAGCAGCTTCTTTTTCCTGACGCAATGTTTCCAGTTGCTCCTCCCGCTCCTTTAAATTTGGCGGAGCCGTATGCGCTTTCATGCGAACGCGCGAAGCAGCCTCATCAATAAGGTCAATGGCTTTATCCGGCAGGAAACGATCCGTAATATAGCGATCGGAAAGATTTACCGCAGCGCTAAGAGCTTCATCCGTTATTTTAACCCGATGATGGGCCTCATAACGATCACGCAATCCCTTCAGTATTTCCAAAGACTCCTCTTTTGTCGGTTCTCCCACCATGATTGGTTGAAAACGTCTCTCCAATGCAGGGTCACGCTCGATATGTTGGCGGTACTCATCAAGGGTCGTGGCACCGATTGCCTGCAGCTCCCCACGTGCTAAAGCAGGTTTTAAAATATTGGAAGCATCAATGGCCCCTTCTGCTGCGCCGGCACCAATAATGGTATGCATCTCATCAATAAACAAAATAATATTACCGGCAGCCCTTACTTCTTCTATTAATTTGCGCAAACGCTCTTCAAATTCACCGCGATATTTTGTCCCTGCCACCACCGCCGCCAATTCCAGCGAAACTACTCGCTTGCCTTTTAAAGTCTCAGGAACTTTCCCTTCCACAATATGCTGAGCAAGCCCTTCCGCAATGGCAGTCTTACCCACACCAGGCTCCCCGATTAGGCAGGGATTATTCTTGGTTCGACGTGATAAAACCTGAATTACTCTTTCTATTTCAGTGCTACGTCCAATTACCGGATCCAATTTTCCTTCCCTTGCCATCTTGGTCAAGTCACGTCCAAATTGATCAAGCGTCGGCGTTGCCGCAGCGCCCTTGCCGTTTTCAGCTTCCATTGCCTTATCCGGTTCTCCCAACATAGCTAAAACCGACTTCCGTGCTTTTAATAAGTCTACTCCCATATTGGTAAGTACTTGTGCCGCAATACCCTCTCCTTCACGCAGTAAACCTAAAAGCAAATGCTCCGTGCCCACGTAATTATGACCTAACATTCGCCCTTCCTCAATGGCTAATTCAATAACCTTTTTGGCGCGCGGAGTATAATTAGCCCCCTGCGCAGGTAAAAGGGTATCGCTTTTGCCTATCATTTTTTCCACTTGCAGACGTACAGTATTTAATTCTACACCTAAGGAAAGCAGTGCCTTAGCCGCTATTCCTTCACCTTCCCTAACTAAACCCAAAAGCAAATGCTCTGTACCGACAAAATTATGATTAAACCTCTTAGCTTCCTCCTGAGCCAAAATGAGAACTTTTTGCGCTCTTTCCGTAAATCTGCCAAACATAAACACTTAACTCCCTCCTATAAGCTAATTAATTTCCTATTGTGCCAACCTTTCCCTAAATAAACGCGCCCTAATGCGATCACGCTCAAAAGCATCCAGAGATTGTCCTGCCATTAACTGCAAATTAGCAGGACGCTGCAGCACCATCAATTCTTTTATAACTTCACCCTTAATTTCTTTAATTAAGCCTAAATCAATTCCCAAATGAACTTCCGATAAAAGCTGCATGGCTTCCTGAGAAGATAATAACCAGGCATGGGTAAGCACGCCAAAAGCTCTGTTAACTCTATCGGCGATGCGATCCCGCCCTTCATTTAAAAGCACCTGCCTTGCCTGTGCTTCCTGCTCCACAATCTGCCTTGTAACACCAAATAAATTTTTTACAATCTCTTCTTCGCTTTGGCCCAATGTTATTTGATTTGATATTTGCACTAAATTACCTGTGATTTCAGATCCCTCACCATAAAGGCCCCGTACAGCCAAACCTACTTGGGCTATGGCTGATAAAACACGATTAATTTGTTTCGTTATGCTTAACGCAGGCAAATGAACCATCACAGAAGCACGCAGCCCTGTTCCGACATTAGTGGGGCAAACTGTAAGATAGCCCCAACGCTCATCATAGGCATAATCCAGCTTTTCTTCCAATAACTCATCATAACGGTTTGCTTCGGCCAGCGCCTGTTCCAGCTGCAGCCCCGGTAGCAAGCACTGTATCCGAATATGGTCTTCCTCATTAATCATGATACTGACAGCTTCATCATCACTAAGTAAAACTGCCGCATTATGATTTTCCTTGACAAGCATAGGGCTAATAAGATGTTTTTCCACCAGCACCTGTCGCTCCAAAGGCGACAATTTATGCATGGACAAAAAAGACATATTGCCAAATTGCTGAGACAATGCCTTATCCTGATAAATTGCATATACCTGCTTCTTAACCTCTTCCGTCTGGCTGTCAGATGCTAAATAAGGGAATGGCAAACCCTTAATGTTGCGTGCAAGACGAATTCTGCTGCTGAGAACAATTTCACCGTCCGGCCCGGCACTACTCATCCATTTGCTGGTTTTTACTTTTTTCCCATTAAACATCTTTCTTTCCCCCATCTGTCGCCCTTGATTCCAGCTTCTTTATTTGGTCCCTTACAACCGCTGCCTGCTCGAATTTTTCTTCTTCGACAAGTCTCTGCAGTTGCTGTTTTAATTCCTCAATGTTGCGGCGCAGTTTAACTGCTCCGCCGGCCCGGCGCGGCTCACTGCCGACATGCTGCGTTGAGCCATGTATGCGCCGCAAAATCGGAACTAATCTCTCACCAAAGGCCTGGTAGCATTCACTGCAGCCAAAGCGGCCAATTTGCCCAAATTGAGCATAAGTTAATCCGCAATTATTGCACTGTAGTTTTTTGGGGGTAAATCCCATCAAAGTTTGTGAATCCACATTCATTAAACCCGTCAGCAGGCTTTGCAGTGAAAAAGGATTATGGCTAAAATCAAATTCCCCCTTGTTTTTGGCACATTGTTCGCATAGATGTTGTTCTGTATACTCACCATTGATTATTCTTGTTAAATGAACCGTGGCAACTCTTTTCTGACATTCCTGACAAAGCATAAATGACTCCCTCCTTTTAGGAATCCTTAAGCAAAACCTCTAACATTTCAACCAACATTTCCCTTTTATTATTGGACAGCAATTGATTCTGTGCCCGCAATCCTTGCGTCAAAGCAGCTTTCATTATTTCGTTTTCACGACGCGTAACTATCCGCGCATCTGCCAACCGATCGATCAAACCCAGAGCTTCATTAACTGTAATTTTCCGTTTCAAATCATTTAACACCGAAAGCAGCTGATTAACCCTCTCTTTATTTAAATCCAATCTTTTTATACGTAAGTAACCGCCTTCTCCACGCCTACTTTCCACTAAATAACCATGGCCTGCGGTAAAGCGAGTTGCCAAAACATAGTTAATCTGCGACGGAACACACTGAAAACGTTCCGCCAACTCTTTCCGCTGCAAAAGCAGAGTAGCATTCGGACTTGCAGCCAGCAAGCGCTTAATATAAACTTCAATGGCATTAGCAAGATTACCCATAACAGATACACCCTTAATTTGACTATCTTTGACTATTATTATACCACCGGATAAAAAAACTACAACCATAAAACAAAACCTATAATTTACTTTTTTGACCTTCCTAGACCATTACAATTAGTATGCTCACTTTTTCTATTATTTTTGCATGTAATTTAATTAATACGCCTCTTTTTGCCTCATCTTTCCTATGTTTTTAACTAAATGTTACAGTTATATTGAAAATCAAATTGCTAAAACTAAACTTGTAACAACAAAAAAAGAAAAAAGGGAGTGACGCTTTACTTGGCTAAAAAAAATAAACAATTGAGCCGCAAGCCTGTTAAGGACCGCAAGCAAAATAATAACTGCAACATCTCTGACGTAACCGATAGCGTAGAATTTGCCGATGAACCGTTTGAAAATTTCAATAAGAAAAAACAAAAAAATAAACACAGCAACGGCGGTGGCGGCTGCTAAACAGAACAACTATAAAGCGGAACAAACAGTTCCGCTTTATAAATTTACATTCTTCACTATGAGAATTCCAGAGCAGCTAAAACAGCCTCTGCACTTTGTTGCTCAGTTAGAACGGGTAAAAATAGATCCCCTTTGGCCTGCAAACGTGCACCAATATTCTTAATAGTAAAATCGGCAGGCCTAACATTACCTTCCTCCACTTCCTGCCATGTTAAAGGAGTAGAAACATGTGCCCCGGGCACCGGTCGGACAGTATAAGGAGCATTAATGGTTTTGCCCCATAAGTTTTGCAGGTAATCCAAATAAACTGTTTTCCCTCTGTTTTTAATCAGCCTTTCCATCGTGGTAATTTTAGGCGCTTTTGCATGTACCCGACCGCAAATTAAGCCAACAATATCCCTTACCTGTTCATAAGAATAAAGCGGCTGGAGAGGAATATAAATTTGCAATCCCGTGGCGCCTGAAGTTTTTGGGTACCCCTGCAAGCCAAACTCCGCCAGAACTTCTTTCACGTAACAGGCAGTTTCAATTACCATATCAAAACTAACCCCGGCCTGCGGATCTAAATCAACAATGCCCCATGTAGGGTTTTCTAAACTCTCAACCCGGGAATGCCAGGGGTGGATTTCAATGCAGGCCAGGTTAACTAAATAAACTAAAGTCTCTAAATTGTTAACCATTATATAATTAATTTCCCTTTCCTCCGATGCTATGCTTACGGTTTGAAGCCATGAGGGAGCAAAGGAGGGAACATTTTTTTGATAAAAGCTTTTCCCTGCGATACCATCGGGGAAACGTTGAAAATTGCAGGGGCGATTTTTTAAATATGGCAAAAGATATGGAGATATTTCAATATAAAAACTCAATAAATCATATTTTGTGTAACCTTCTGTCGGCCAAAAAACTTTCTCCAAATTAGTTAATTCTATTTTTTTCCATTTACATCCAGCTGCAGTTGAGTCTCACCTCCTAGGACAGGATACATTCTTCCGGCCTATTTTTAGTAAACCCCTGAATAACAGGTTGGCGCATCCGCATATCCTCAGTCCATTCTTGAAAGTTTATCAGGACAGTTAGTTGGGGAATAACCCATTTATAACTTTTTGCCGCCTGCGGCAGGTTAACAAAAGGAGATTTATCAGTAGTCATCGCTTTAAGGTAGGAATTTAAAATTACTAGATCCTGATTACTGAGTCCTGTAGCCACGCGGCCAAGATAAAAAAAACGGTTTTGAAAATAAGCGCCGACTAAAAGAGCATTAATTTGACCGTTTTTTTCTGTATAACCACCTATGGCAACCAGCAGCTGCTGCCGCCTTTTAATTTTCCACCACAAGCGGTGCTTTTTTCCGGCAATATAGTGGCTATCTTTTGCTTTTGCCACCACACCCTCCAATTTTTGTGCAGTTACCACTTGAAAAAGACTTTCCCCATCGGAAAAACTTTCAACACAATTTACTGTATCGTCCGTAGTTAAAATTTCCTGCAGAATGCCCTGCCGCTCCCATAAAGGCTTTTGCCGCAAATCAAAGCCGTTATGATAAAGTAAATCAAATACTAAATAATAGACAGGAATTTCTTTCATTAGCCTTTTTATTTTATAAGCAAAGGCAGAAGCATTTGGATTAAGCAAATCCCGCTTTAATAACAGAGGAAAGTTGGGCTTTCCCTGCTGAAAAGCCACGAGATCACCGTCTAAAATTGCATCGCCCTTTACTAGCTGTGATAATTTTTTTAACTCCGGATAATGAAAAGTACGTTCTTTAAACCTGCGGTTATGCAGCCAAACTTTTTGGCCGCCGATATGCGCTATTATCCGCACTCCATCCCACTTTACCTGATAAAGGTATTGCTCCAATAGTGGTATTGTGTCGGTACTTATCGGCTGCATTGTTTCCAAGTATTTAAAAAGCACCTTATTCACCGGAAGCTTTTTTCCGTTTTTTACTTTTTTTCTCTTCTGCTGTGGTTTTTTTAGCTATTTCAAGCGAAGCTTTAAGAGCCTCCATTAAATCCACTACTTTACCTTTTTCCTCCACTTGTGGAATAGCTATTTGTTCCCCTTCAATTTTGGCATGAATCATTTCCAAAAGCTGCTTACGATATTCGTCTTCATATTTTTCGGCTTTAAAATGAGTAGAAAGATTCTCGATAAGCTCCCGTGCCATCTTCACTTCATTATCCTGTAATTTTATTTCCCGCTCAAAGCCGGGTAGCTGTTCGGGATTACGAATTTCATCCGGATAAAAGATGGTTTCCATTACCAATAAATTTTTATATCCACGAATAACAGCCAGGGATTCTTTATTACGAATGACAACCTTGGCAATGGCAATTTTGCCGGTATCCTCCATAGCTTTATGTAAAAGTACATAAGGCTTCTGGCCGGCCTCTCCCGGTGCAAGATAATATGTTTTTGCAAAATAAATGGGATCAATTTCCTCTAAAGCCACAAAATCAATAATATCAATTGTTCTTGTTCGCTCATCGGGTATTTTTTCCAGGTCCTCTTCATTAATAATTACAAAACGATTTTTTTCATATTCATAACCGCGAACAATATCCTCCTGTTTTACTTCTTGGCCGCAAGCTGTACACACGCGTTGATATTTCAATGGAGCCTGACAAGGTTTATGCAGGTAACGAAATTTAATATTCTTATCCTCAGTTGCAGGAAATAGCTTAATGGGAATACTAACTAACCCAAAACTAATGGCACCTTTCCAGATTGTTCTCATTATCCTACCCCCTTTGTATTAGTGTAAAACCAAAAGCAAACAATATACACTAATACTCGGGAGATAGAAAAATTGAAAAAGCTGCTGATAAATTCAGCAGCCCAAATTATAAAGCAAAAGCTTCTTTTAGTTTTTGTTTAAGTTGATCTTTAGGAAGAAAGCCTATTTGTGTCGCCACAGGGGCACCGTCTTTAAACATAATCAGGGTAGGTATGCTCATAACATTATACTTTTCCGCTGATTTTCTGTTTTCATCTACATTCACTTTGACAAACTTGACCTGCCCGGCCATTTCTTCCGCCAATTCTGCAAACACAGGTGCCATCATGCGGCAGGGTCCACACCAGGCAGCCCAAAAATCCACTACCACAGGCTTATCTGACTGTAGTACTTCAGCGGCAAAATTGCCATCTCCCACATCAAAAACATATTCACTCATCTTTTTGCCTCCTTTTTTCTTAAATTCGTCTATAAGATAATTTTATAATTTGCCCCCAAAACCCTTTTTGCTATGTTTATAGTTTGCACATCCATGGTAGCAAAAATAGCGGCTAAATTTCTTACATTAAAGTTAATAAACAAAAAACAGCAAAAGAAAGAGGCTGCTCTGCAACCTCTTTTTTCCTATGCACCGCCAAGATAGGCACGCTTGACATCCTCACTTTGCAGGAGCTCACTAGTCCGCCCTTGCATCACAATTTTGCCGGTTTCCAACACATAGCCATAATCAGCAAGAGAAAGAGCCATTTTGGCATTTTGTTCAATCAATAAAATTGTTGTGCCCTGTTTATGAATTTCTTCTATAATATCAAAAATCTGCAGCACCAAAATAGGTGCCAATCCCATGGAAGGCTCATCTAAAATCATTAGTTTTGGTTTAGACATTAATGCTCTGCCCATAGCCAGCATTTGCTGTTCGCCCCCCGAAAGTGTGCCGGCAATCTGTTGTCGGCGTTCATAAAGCCTGGGAAAATGATCAAAAACGTTTTCTAAGCTTTTTTTATTACTTTTTTTATCTCGGGAAAGAAAGGCACCCAATTCCAGATTTTCCAGAACAGACATTCCCAAAAAAATTCTTCTTCCCTCCGGAACATGAGATATACCTAATTTGACAATGTCGGGGGCGGGCAAATTTGTAATATCAGTGCCCATAAACTCTATTTTCCCTTTCTTGGGCCGTTCCAAACCGGAAATTGTCCTTAAAATGGTAGTTTTGCCGGCACCATTGGCACCTATGAGAGTTACTATACTGCCCTCCTGTACCTCCAACGTTACACCTTTTATGGCATGAATTGCACCGTAATAAACATGCAAATCTTCTATTTTAAGCAATGCCTTCACTCCCGAGGTAGGCTTCTATAACCTTAGGATTTGTGCGGATTTCTGCCGGGCTACCCTGAGCAATCACTCTCCCGTAATCCAGCACATAAATACGCTCACAGACACCCATAACCAACGACATATCATGCTCGATCAGCAGAATAGTCAAGTCAAACTCCTCACGGATAAATCTAATTAATTCCATTAGATTTTGTGTTTCTTGGGGATTCATTCCTGCCGCCGGCTCATCCAATAAGAGCAATTTCGGGCGTGTTGCCAGAGCACGCGCTATTTCTAAACGTCTCTGCTCACCATAAGGTAGGTTTTTAGCCTGCTCATTTTTTTTATTTTCCAAACCAAAAAGCTGCAGCAGATCGATTGCTTTCTTTTCAATTTCTTTTTCTTCGGCTGCATATTTACCTATATGGAAAAAAGAAGTTGCCAAGCCGTACTTCACATGTTGATGGTATGCAATTTTTACATTATCAAGGACTGACAACTCCTTAAATAAACGAATATTTTGAAAGGTGCGGGCAATGCCCTTGATGGAAATTTGACTGGGCGGCACCGAATGTTCTGCAGAACAAAGAAGTTCGCCGCAAAAACTAATCGTGCCGGCCGATGGCTTATAAACCCCTGTAAGCATATTAAAAACCGTAGTTTTACCTGCGCCATTAGGGCCGATTAATCCCACCAGTTCTCCTTCATCCAAATGTATATTTAAATCCATAACAGCAGTTAACCCGCCAAAACGAATGGTCAAATCTTTAGTTTCCAATACTGGTACTGGCATGATCATTCCTCCTATTCCGTGCCATTAGTGGAGGCATAACCTTTTTCCGGTTTTATTCTGCCAAAAAGTAATTTAATTTTTTCCTTCAGCATAGAGACGGAAAGTTCCTGTCCACCTAAAAGTCCTTGCGGACGGAAAATCATAATAAAAATTAACATTAAAGAATAAATGATAACCCTTAGCGACTGGAATCTACGTAATGATTCAGTAACCAGAGTAAGGAAAATGGCAGCCATGATGGAACCGCTGGTACTGCCTAATCCACCCAGCACAACCATCAGAAGAATGTCAACGGAAACAAGGAAAGAAAAATCACGCGGCATTATGGCCTGCATCAAATGTGCATAAATTCCACCGGCTATTCCGGCAAAAAAAGCAGCTAAGACAAAAGCAATAATTTTATATTTGGTAGTATGAATGCCCATTGTTTCTGCAGCCATTTCATCCTCGCGGATGGCAATACACGCTCTGCCATAGGATGAAGTAATAAAATTTTGAATAATAAAGACAGTGATAACTGCCAATACATAAACGGAAAGAAAATTGGCGTAAGGTTTAATGCCAAAATAACCGCTTGCCCCTCCAACAAACTTCCAGTTTAATAATAAGACGCGAATAATTTCACCAAACCCAAGGGTTGTTATGGCTAAATAATCGCCACGTAAACGCAGAGTAGGTAGGCCAACCAGAAAACCAACAAAAGCCGCCATCAAGCCACCAATGATTAGAGCGACAAAAAAGCGCGGCATTCCGGCAATAGCTTCAGGAATAATTAAACCCGGATTTTTTGTAAAAATAGCGGCAATATAAGCTCCGACAGCCATAAATCCAGCATGCCCCAAAGAAAACTGACCGCAAATACCGTTAATTAAATTTAAACTAACGGCAGCAATTATAAACATACAGATTTTTGTCAAAATATGATCATAATAGCCATTGATAAAGCCCGCTTTTCTTAATAGATGCAAAGCAATGCCGATAGCAAGAACGAAAATTAAATTGATTATTGTGCTTTTTTTCATGCTTTACACCTTCTCCCTGGTGTTTTTACCTAAAAGACCGGTCGGCTTAATTAATAGAATTAAAATTAAAATTGCAAAGGCTACTGCATCACGCAACATAGACATGCCGGCTGCACTGACAGCATTTTCAACAATACCTAAAAGCATTCCGCCTGCCACCGCTCCGGGAATACTGCCGATTCCACCCAGTACCGCGGAAACAAAAGCTTTTAGGCCCGGCATAGTACCCATATTATAAATAATCTTACCATAGGACACGGCATATAAAATGCCCCCTGCCGCCGCCAGTGCCGAACCCAAAGCAAAAGTAAAGGAAATGGTGGTATCCACATTAATACCCATTAGTTGAGCAGCATCTTTGTCCTGTGATACTGCCCGCATTGCTCTACCCATTTTTGTTTTATGCACTACATATTGTAATGCCAGCATCAATGCTAAAGCTACACCTAAAGTTAAAATTTTATCCGAAGTAAGATAAACATTTTCCATTATTTCATACCTGGTAATTTCTATCACTCTAGGGAAAGCCTTAGGAGAAGCACCGACCCACTTAAGATAAACCATTAAATTTTGAAAGAAAATCGAAAGACCCACAGCCGTCATCAGCGCAGCAATACGCGGGGCTTCTCTCAATGGTTTATAGGCCAGCCGTTCCATAATAATTCCCAACAATGAACAAAAAAGCATGGCGAAAATCAGGGCAGGAATAAAAGAAAATTTAAATAAAGTAATGGCAAAATAGCCGACAAAAGCTCCGATCATAAATACTTCCCCGTGGGCAAAATTGATTAATCTGATAATGCCATAAACCATCGTATAACCAAGAGCTATTAGAGCGTAAACACTGCCTAAAGCAATACCATTAATCAGCTGTTGTAATATTTGCTGCCCCAGCGTCACCGTTTCTCCCCCCTAGATAAGGTTAAAAGAGGGGTGAGGACAACCCCTCTTTTAACTGCTTTAGTTAAGTAAAATTGTAAATCTATGGCTCGATTGTTTTTGCAACTTCATATTTACCGTCTTTAATGGTATTGATCCAGATCGGCTTAATTGGGTTACGATTTGCGTCAAAGGAAATGGTGCCGCTAACGCCGGTAAATGAAATATTGGCCAAAGCGTCGCGGATTGCAGCTGGATTAGTCGAACCGGCTTCATCAATGGCCTGTGCCATGATATAAGCAGCATCATAAGATAAAGCAGCTAAAGCATCGGGTATTTTTCCATATTTAGCTTCATAAACGCTGAGGAAATGTTGTACTAATTCCGAATCTGCCGCCGGTGAATAGTGGTTTGAGAAATAGCCGCCTTCTTCTGCACCTTGGGCCAAAGAGAAAAGCTCTGAAGAATCCCAACCATCGCAACCTAAGAAAGTAGCATCCAGTCCGGCATCCTTTGCTTGCCTTAAAATTGGCCCCACGGTGTCATAATAAGCAGGTAAGTAAACAACATCCGGATTGGCAGATTTAACATTGGTTAAAATTGCGCTGTAATCAATTTCCTCCTGCAGGTAACCCTCTTCTGCCACAATTTCGCCACCCAATTCCTTGAATTTTTCAGCAAAAAACTTAGCTAAACCAACGGAATAATCATTATCAGACTGCAGGATGATAGCCGCTGTCTTTGCTCCTAATTCTTCAATAGCAAAGATAGCCATAGCTTCTGCCTGATAATTGTCGAGGAAACAGGCGCGGAAAATGTAATCACCATATTCCGTTACAGCCGGTGCCGTTGAAGTGGGGGTAAGCATTGGAATTTTTGCCTCTTGAGCAATGGGTGCACCGATTAGAGAATCTCCGCTTGTGGTAGAGCCAAGGATTGCCACCACTTTTTCCTGTTCAATTAATTTGCGAAAAGCAGCGCCGGTTTCTTCACCCTTACTCTGGTTATCTTCATTAATAACTACGAGTTTTTTGCCGCCTAAAACGCCACCCTTCTCATTAATTTCTTCAAAAGCCAACTTAACAGCATCGAGAGATGACTGTCCAAAGGTGGCAACCGCCCCTGTGGTAGGCATTACTGCTCCGATTTTTACCACATCTTCATCTTCTTGGCTTCCGCCGCCACCACCGCCGCCACAGCCCACAAGAACCAATGAAAGCACCAAGACTGCAGCTAAAACAATAGTGAGTTTCTTCTTCATTTTCTCCCCTCCAATTTTCCTCATTGTATTTTTTGTACCATTAATAACTCATAAGTTAAAATCCCCCAATTTTAACTTATGATTATTCAATTATAAGCTTAAAATTCGCATTCTGTCAATTGCAAATTATAAAAAGATAGTGTCAAGACACTTTAGGTTTTATTGAACCCCACATCATTTACACGAAACAACGTTCATTTAACTTTCTCAAAGCTGATCTAGTAAGGTTGCTGCCGCCTTTGAAAAGCGGCACATTG
>JAAZIQ010000025.1 GCA_012800795.1 Bacillota bacterium | reverse complement strand
GAAAAATTGCAGTACACATTTATGACTCATGAAAAGCTGCTTGAATTGGTTCTCTCTAATCAAGGGATACAGGCCATTGCCGATACTTTATCGGATTTAATAAAATGTCCTGTTTTTATTCAGGGGAAAGGTTATCAGATTGTATGTCATTCTTTTAGCGGGGCCAAGGGGGAGGAATTGCAAAAATTCAAGAGTATCCTCAGCGGTTCACCACCGTTAAAGGAATTATTAACAGATAAAAGCACTCGGCAGGCACCTTCTACCATTACTTTAGAGGCAGAGCAGGGGATACAGTGTACAGTAGCTTCCATTGTTGCCGGTAAAGAGCTGTATGGTTATATTTCTGCATTCGGACTGGATAAACCGTTAAATGAGCAGCAACGCGTAGCTCTTGAGGAGGCATCAATTGTGTTGGCATTGGAATATTTAAAACAGGATGCGGCAAGGGCAGGGCTTGTACAGCATATTATAACGGCACAGGAGGAAGAAAGGAAACGTATTGCCCGAGAACTACATGATGAGACCAGTCAGGCGCTGACTGCTTTAATGCTGGGACTTGATACCATTGGATTGCTGCTTGAAGATATGCCTGAAAATGTTGCTGCCCGTCTTAGTGCAACAAAATCAATTGCTGAAGGTATGTTAGACAATATTCACCGTATTATTTCCGACCTTAGGCCTTCAGTCTTGGATGACCTGGGGCTTTTGGCGGCAATTGCCTGGTATTGTGAACAGAGATTGAAGCCACTAAACATTAAATACGAATTGGTGAATGAAGGGTTGAGACTTCGGCTTCCTTCAGCCTTTGAAACAGCACTTTATCGCATAGTCCAGGAGGCTATTACAAATATTATCCGCCATGCTGAGGCGACTTTTGTACAGGTAAACTTAAAATGCTATGAGCATTACTTAACTCTGGAGATTAGGGATAATGGAAAAGGCTTTGAGCCTTTACTGCTAAAAGATGCCGAGACTTCCAAGCAAAGGCTGGGATTGTGGGGCATGAAGGAGCGTGTAAATGCTTTAAGCGGGGAATTAGCGATAGAGTCTGCTCCTGGCAGCGGAACAACCATTACAGTAATAGTACCTTATACTGGAGGGGTTAAGAGTAGTGCGTAAAGTAATAAAAGTATTATTGGTTGATGATCATGCCATAATGCGAGAAGGCTTGCGTGCATTACTTGCCAATTATAAAGATGTGGATGTGGTTGGAGAGGCGCAGGATGGCGATGAAGCAGTCGAGTTGGTAAACAAATTAAAGCCCGATGTTGTATTAATGGATATTGCCATGCCGGGGATGGGAGGGATAGAGGCTACTCGCGTGATTATGGAGCAAAATCCCCAAACAGCCGTCTTGGCTCTGACACAGCACGAGGACTGGCGTTATGCTCATTCTCTTTTAAAAGCCGGTGCACTGGGTTATGTATCGAAAAGGGCTTTAGGCACAGATCTAATTCTGGCTTTGCGTACGGTGGCTAAAGGTGAAAAATATATTGAACCGTCTGTTGAAAAAGCAATGCCTGAAAAAGTAAAGCCTAAAACGGAGCGTAATTCTGAAGAGCTGCTGTTACTTCAGCAGTTAACGCCACGGGAGGAAGAAATTTTAGCGCATATAGCGCAAGGAGAAACCAATGCTCAAATAGCGAAAAAGTTATGTTTAAGTGTAAAGACTATTGAATATCATCGTATGAATCTAATGAGTAAGTTGGAGGCACGAAATGTTGCTGACCTGGTACGCTACGCTGTAAAGCAGGGGCTTGTTTAAACCGTAAACATTTAAAAATTACCAAGAAAGGCTGCAAAATTTTTCCGGAGTGCCAAAGTGGTGCTCTTTTTTTGTGTAATATTAGAAGATACCCTAATGCCATACTAGGGAATCACCTGTTTTTATCGTTAAAAAGTAATGATATATTGAAATTGTCTAAATAATAAAAAATTTAAAGTTTTTTTATGTACCGGATTGTAGCTGATAAATTGTGCTGATTTTTGTAATGGGAGGAGATTAGATGGATCCGGCAATTAAGAGCTTAATCATCATGGCAGTTTGTGTTGTTCTTTTTGTAACGGAAACCTTTCCAAGTGCTACAACAGCGCTGCTTGGCTGTGTTGCCATGCTGGTTTTTAAAGTTGGCACTTTGCCACAAGTATTATCCGGCTTTTCCGGAGATATTTTTTTAATTGTCGTGGGTATGCAGATTATTGGGCTGGCGATGTTTTCTTCCGGCGCAGCGCATATGATCGGCAATATTGCAATTAAATTGTCTGGAAATAGCGAGAGGAAATATATTTTTTTATCTTGCCTAATTTCTGCTGTTTTATCTGCCTTTTTATCAAATAT
>JAAZIQ010000003.1 GCA_012800795.1 Bacillota bacterium | reverse complement strand
TCCTTTTTAAATATGATTGATACTGTAATGGTAGGTAAATTAGGTGAAACAGAGATAGCTGCAGTTGGGATGGCTAATCAATACTTCTTTTTTTTCAGTATGTTTTTAATTGGCTTAAGTGCGGGATGCAGCGTATTTATAGCACAATTTTGGGGTAAGGGTGATATAAAAAATATAAAACGGATTATGGGAGTGGGCTTGATATCTGCCATTGTTATCTCCCTGATATTCATGTTTTTGGGTTTTTATTTTCCTGACAGGGCAATTGCCCTGTTTAACAATGATAAGCTGGTAATAGATTTAGGCAGTAGTTATCTAAAAATAGTTATTGTCAGTTATATTTTTACAGCCATAACTTTTGTTTATAATTATTCCTTTAGATCCATAGGTAAAACCACTCTGCCAATGGCAATTAATGTGGTGGCTTTGCTTTGTAATGCTTTTTTAAATTATGTATTTATTTTTGGTAAGTTTGGTGCACCTGCCATGGGGGTTGAGGGCGCCGCCCTTGCTACCGTTATAGCCAGAGTAGTTGAGACAATACTTTTGGTGGCGGCTGTTTATCTTACAAAAGAAGTTTTGGCCGCTTCTATGAGAGAACTTATAAGTATAAATTTTGAGTTTGTGAAAAAATCTTACCGGACTACTTTCCCGGTGATTTTAAATGATATATGTTGGGGATTGGCCAGTTTGGTTTATGCGGCTGTATATGGCAGGCTGGGTACCCAGGCAGTGGCAGCCATACAAATTTGTAATACTGTTAACAGTCTCTTTATGGTTGTTATTTTGGGCCTGTCCAGTGCCGCCTCAGTGATGGTGGGGCATAAAATAGGGGCAGGTGAGGAAGGCAAAGCAAGAAATTATGCAAAAAGATTTTCTGTTCTGGCCGTGATGGTGGGTTTTGTCTTAGGGATACTTTTGGCGCTGACCTCCCCATTAATCCTTAATCTTTTTAATGTATCCTCCACAGTGCGGCGCAGTTCTCAAATCATTTTATACATTATTTCTATCTTATTTTTTGCCAGGGTTTTAAGCATTATGTTAATTGTGGGGGTTTTGCGCGGAGGAGGGGATGCCAAGCAGGCTTTTCTCATAGAGGGATTTACCATGTGGTTTATCGGAGTGCCGCTAACCATCGTGGGTGCTTTTGTGTTTAAATTTCCCGTACACCTGGTATATGCCCTGGCCATGCTGGAGGAGATTTCTAAATGCATCTTGGGAATTATACGTCTAAAATCGGGCCGCTGGATAAAAAATGTGGCTGATAATATGACGTAAATAAACTTCATCCTTTATTTTTTCCGTACAGGAATCCAGATTTCACTGTAAGCGTAATCCTTTTTATGTTTATCCATTTTGGTAAAAGAAAAAGTAGGAGCATTTATTACTTCATAATTGGAAATAGGCAGCCACTGGGAATATATTTTGGCCATTGTTTGCTGCAGCGTGGTAGGAAATGGCCCTTCGTTAGGAAATACAGCCCAGGTGCAGGCTTCGACCGGCACTTTATCTAATTGATCGCTTACCTCTTCTTCAGTTGTTAAAACACCTATTAAATGAGTTAAATAGCCTTCTTCTTTTAAGAATTTGGCATCAGCATCATAAGATGCATTGACAATTTCATAGGGCTCCATATTTTGAAGGGAATGCATTTCATTTTTTTGTTCGTCCGTTATGCTTTCTGCAAGCTTAACAATCTCCTGATTTATACCTTCAAACTGCATGGGGACACGTTTACTCACCCCGACCAGATTGAATGCCGGCTTTTCTATAATTCTAAATTCCATACTGATTCCTCCTTTTACCGTTATTATAAAAGATAGTTTGGGAAAAGATTTGCTCATGCCTGTTCTAAAAACCTCAGAGGGCAAAAATCCGCTCCATTTTTTAAAGGCCCGAGTAAAGCCGTCCACTGATTGATAACCATATTTATAAGCAACATTCGTTACTTTTTCTCCTTCCAGCAGATCTTTATTTGCTTCTGAAAGTCTGCGGTTTTTAATATATTCACTTAGCGTCATGCCGGAAAGATAAAAAAATATTTTTCTAAAATGATAATCAGGAATCCCGGCGTATTCAGAAATAGCTTCCAGGGATAGATCATCCGTTAAATGGTCTTCGATATAATCAAGCACGTGATTTAATTCGTGTAGCATTATTCCCCTCCCTTCGCTAGTTACATCATATCAAAGCTAATTTTAGAATGCTCGACTTTTTTAGTGTAAAAAATATCGATTTAGCAGCAGATTATTTTGACAAAGACTGCAAACAAAAAATCAACGTCATCCGGAACCGGTGATGCGTTGATTTAGGCAAAAATGTTTTTACTGTGATATGCGACTGACAAGATCTTTTAGTATAGGAAGATGCATGGTATCTTCATGTAAAATTTCTGCAATCAGCTTTTTGCTGTCATCATCTAAATCGCCTTTGACAATTTCTTTTGCAGTTTCTATGCCGCGTTGTTCGCCGACATAGGCATCTTTGAGTATTGAATTAAGATCTTTGGGGTGTAAACTTTTTAGCTTCAGCATTAATTCTCCTGTTAGTGGCGGCTCGTCAATGGGACGACCATCAAGATTTTGAATTCGCTCAGCAATTTTTAAGGCATGAATTTTATGCTCTTGTTGAATCTTTTGCAGTGTTTTTTTAATTTGTTCGTCATCTACCTGCTGTATGAAGTGTTCATAAGATTGAATGGCCATGTGTTCACCCATTAATATAGTGTTTAGTTCTGTAATGACGGTAATCTTTGGTACCTCCTCTTATAAGTAATTAGATTGCAATTATATTATTTGTAAATTTTACTTTTTTAATGTTTAATTTTTGCTGGGATGGAGGAATAAAGGATGCTGATTAGAAGAGCCAAGTTAGATGAAGGAAAGATATTAAGTAAAATTGCTATGCGTTCAAAAGCATATTGGGGATATGACGACAGCTTTATGGAAGCCTGCAGAGAAGACTTAACACTTACTGAAAACATCATAGCTTCAAATCTGGTTTATGTTTTGGAGAATTCCTCCTTCATAATTGGTTTCTTTTGCCTAATAGTAAGCGGTAAAAGCGGAAAATTAGATGCTTTTTTTATTGATCCAACTTTTATTGGTAAAGGATATGGAAGAAAATTGTGGAATTATGTTATGCAAAAGGCTAAAGAGGCGGGGATAAGCGAATTTACAATTGATGTTGACCCCCACGCCGAAGGTTTTTATAGAAAAATGGGAGCAATCGGTATAGGTGAAGTTGATTCGACTGTTTTAAAAAATCGCAAACTACTCCTGATGAAAATGATTATTTAATATTTTGTTATTATTCCTTATTTTGAAAAACTATATAGTATAAGCAACAAAAGTAAGAAAGTGCGTAAAAAGGGAATTATAACAACTAAAGGCGAAAAAAGAGTGGTAACTAAGATAAAGGATTGATAGAGGGAGGGGTGTTGGTGAAAAAAAGAGTTAAGAATAATGTTTATTGGGTAGGTAAAGTTGATTGGGAACTAAGGACATTTCACGGCCATGAATATTCAACCCATAAAGGATCAACTTACAACTCCTATTTGATTCAGGAAGAAAAAACTGTTTTAATTGATACTGTGTGGACTCCCTTTGCGGAAGAATTTGTGGATAACTTGGCCAAAGAAGTCGATTTAAATAAAATAGATTTTATTGTTATAAATCATGGTGAAGTTGATCACAGCGGTGCTCTTCCGCTCTTAATGAAAAATATCCCGGACAAGCCTATTTATTGTACAGCAAATGCGGTTAAATCTTTGCAAGGCCAATATCACCAAGATTGGAATTTTCAGATTGTAAAAACAGGAGATAAAATTGATATCGGCAATGGTAAAGAACTTATTTTTATTGAAATGGCCATGTTGCATTGGCCGGACAGCATGGCGACCTATATGACTCATGATAATATACTTTTCAGTAATGATGCCTTTGGACAACATTTGGCTACGGAAGAATTGTTTAATGATCTGGTTGATCAATGTGATCTTTTTAATGAATCCATAAAATATTATGCCAACATTTTAAATCCGTTCAGCCCCATCTTAAGGAGAAAGCTGGACGAAATTACGGCACTGAATCTGCCGATTGAAATGATAGCGACAAGCCATGGAGTCATCTGGCGAGATAATCCGCTGCAGATTGTGGAAAAATACGCTCAGTGGGCAAATGATTATCAGGAAAATCAAATCATTATTCTTTATGACAGCATGTGGAACGGAACAAAGTTGTTGGCTGAAAAAATAGCGGAAGGAATCAGGCTTGCCGATGAAGATGTAGTCATTAAAGTATATAATCTTGCTAAAAGCGATGAAAATGATTTGATCACCGAGGTTTTTAAATCTAAGACGGTTGTTATCGGCTCACCCACAATTGTAAATGGTATACTGCATTCAGTGGCAGGATTTATTAATCTGATGAAAGGGCTCAGATTTAAAAACAAAAAAGCCGCTGCCTTTGGGTGTTACGGCTGGAGTGGTGAAGCGGTAAAAATAATAAATAAATTAATGGAAGATGCCGGCTTTGAAGTTGTGTCAGAAGGATATAGGAATCAATGGTACCCGAATGGTGATGCACAAAAAGCAGCGCTTGAATATGGAAGAAAAATAGCTAGAATTTAAAGACAAAAGAAGGAGGAGAGACGATGGAAAAATACAGATGCATTCTCTGTGGCTATGTTTATGATCCAAAACTCGGTGATCCTGAAAGCGGTGTTGAGCCAGGGACAGCATTTGAAGACCTGCCGGAGGATTGGGTATGCCCGCTCTGTGGTGCCGGTCTGGAAGATTTTGAACCGGTCGAAGAATAAAAAAGGCTGTTGCCGGTTGTATGGTAGTAAAGCAGATTAAAGTTTATTTGCAGGGTTTTCCTCTGGTAGGGAAAATCCTATTTTTTATGGGGAGCTAACTGGCAAAATCTTTTGCAAAGTAGTATAATAGGCTTGATTGTAAGCAGTGTTTCTCTAAGTAATAAAATAAAGTCGGGTGTGACAAAGAACCGTCCCCCGACACAAAAGCGAGGAAAGGAAGAAGTAGATCAGTTTGCATTTTCCAGAGAGCATCCGGTTGGTGGGAGGATGCAGATGCACTGATGCGAATACATCCTGGAGCTGCTGCCTGAATTAATAGTAGGGTTAGACGGGTACGCCCGTTATAGCGAATGAGTGCCTTTGCACTCAATGAGGGCAATTCCGTGAGGAATTGTCGAATCAGAGGTGGTACCGCAATTTTTGCCCTCTGTTCCTTGGGGAACAGAGGTATTTTTATCTAAGAGGCGAAAGGAGATGGAGCGGATGAATGTCTATGAAGAACTGCTGGCCAGGGGCTTGATTGCCCAGGTAACCGACGAAGAGGAAATTAAGGAACTAGTTAATAACGGTAAAGCAACTTTTTATATTGGCTTTGACCCAACGGCCGATTCTTTGCATGTAGGCCATTTTATGGCCCTTAGCCTGATGAAACGTTTACAAATGGCAGGCAATAAGCCTATAGTGCTTATAGGCGGCGGAACTGCACATGTGGGTGATCCTTCCGGCCGAACTGATTTGCGTACCATGATGACGCCGGAAACCATTCAGCGCAACAGCGAGTGTTTTAAAAAGCAGATGGAAAAATTCATTGAATTTGGTGATGACAAAGCCATTATGCTGAACAACGCAGACTGGCTTTTAAAACTTAATTATGTTGAACTGCTAAGAGATGTAGGAGTCCATTTTTCTGTGAATAACATGCTGCGCGCAGAATGTTATAAGCAAAGAATGGAAAAAGGTCTTTCTTTCCTGGAATTTAACTATATGATTATGCAGGCTTATGACTTCTACTACCTCTATCAGCATTATGACTGTAATATGCAGTTTGGCGGCGATGATCAGTGGTCTAATATGCTGGCCGGTACGGAACTTATTCGTCGCAAATTAGGTAAAGATGCCTATGCCATGACAATTCCTTTACTTTTGACTTCTGAAGGTACAAAAATGGGGAAAACTGCCAGCGGTGCCGTTTGGCTTGATCCCGACAAGACGTCACCCTATGAGTTCTTCCAGTACTGGCGCAATATTGATGATGCCGATGTGCTTAAATGCTTACGCATGTTAACTTTTTTGCCGCTGGAGCAGATCGAGGAAATGGAAAAATGGGAAGGAAGTCAGCTTAACGAAGCTAAAGAAATACTGGCATATGAGCTGACGAAATTGGTTCATGATGAAGAAGAAGCAAAAAAAGCAAAGAAAACTTCCCATGCTCTCTTTGTTGGCGGCGGCGACGATTCAGATATGCCAAGTACCGAAATTACAGCTGAACAATTAACTGATGGCTTCATTGGCATTTTGGATCTGCTGGTAGAAACAGGTTTGGCCGCCTCAAAAAGTGAAGCTAGGCGCCTGATTCGACAGGGTGGGGTACATGTTAATGACACTAAAGTTGAAGCCATTGACTATAATATTTCAGCGGAACAATTACGGGATGGTGTCAAAATCCGTAAAGGAAAGAAAACTTTCCATAAAGCTTTATTAAAAATTTGACAGTGAAGTGTGACAGGGGATGGTTCCTTGTCACACTCACTTGTTATGGACTATTTTAGGCTTGCAGCTGCAAATATATTAATGTTATTTTGTACATTATAGTGTTTTAAGTAGATTTATAGGAGTAAATGAATT
>JAAZIQ010000024.1 GCA_012800795.1 Bacillota bacterium | reverse complement strand
GCCACCATCCGGCCCACGGTGAATAATCATGTCTGACATTTTTTCTATTGTAGTCTGATGATCAATTTTCTCTTCACCATTTAGATAACCAACAAAACCGCTCATCTTATCCCCCCAAGTCTAGTACAAACAACAATTATTTCCACAAAAAACAAAAAAGTCCTGTTATTTTGACAAATTATTTTGCCTTACGACAATACAGCAAAAAATAAGACAAAAAATACAGGCGGCCAAGCCGCCTGATATTAGCTGCAATAATCTAATCCTAGGGCATCTACTATATTCTCACTGCTAAATTTTTTACTGGCATGCCGCATGGTTAGAAAAGTAACTAACTGTACTCCCACAATACAAATGATTAGCTGCCTCCAGGGGATAACAAAACTAAAGGTGAAAAGATTGGCAAAGGCATTAAACATCCAGACACTAATCAAGATACTGACAGGCAAACCATAACTTAAAGCCTTCATACCATAAAAGAGACTTTCAAAACGAATAATCTTCTGCAGTCCCTCCGGCGTTAAGCCAACGGAGCGCAACATGGCAAATTCCCGCCGCCGAAGTAAAACATTGGTACTAATGGTATTAAAAATATTGGTAATACCAATTAAGCTAATCAGCGTCACAAAGCCATATAAAAAGATGGCCATTACTGTGGTAGTACGCTTTATTTCCGCCTGCAGGGCAGAAATATCCGTCAGATAATAATTAGCTTCAAACTCCTCTCCTAAAGACCTAATCTTTTCACCCAAAATCTCACTGTCACTACCGGAAAGATAAACACTAAAATCCGCCGCCTGCCTCTGGCTGTACTCATGCAGCCCTGCCGCAATACTTTGCAAAACCTCATCCGTCACTAAAATATTAACACTATTTACCCCGACAAAATTTACGCCATACGGCAGCTCTTTCATCACAGCCCCAATTTTCAGCCTAAAAACAGCCGGCTGCTCCCCTTCATAGCTGTAATCTGAAAGCTCCAGCTCCTCACCTTTACTCACCGAAAGCGGCTCATAGGCTACCTTGCCCTCCAGCACATTTTTATTGATTAAAAGCCCCTGCCGCTCTTGCTTAAAATCAGCCGGCTTTAATCCATTCTCTTTGACATACTTTTTAAACTCCTCTTCCCCGATGCTTACCAGATTTACATTTAATAAGTAATTTCCCGCCTCATCCTGCGGCAAAGCATCCAAAGCTTCACCTTTTTGCAAATATGACCCCAGCTGCTCTTTATTAAATTTACCCTGTACATGCAGCTGATGCACCACCGCCGACCTTTCAATCTCCGGCACAGCCAAAAGCTTTTCAACAAAATCATCCTCTGTCTCATAAATATTTACAATGAAATCATAAGGCAGCCCGCCATAATACATATCTCTTGTAATAAAACCATACTCCATAAAGCTGGAAAAACTAACAAACAATACAATACTGATAAACAGGGAAAAAACAGTGGCCCGGTATTGCTTCCAGTTTCTTTTAATATTCTTTAGTGCCAAATCACCCTCCAAGCCAAAAAGCTTCCTGGTCAATTTAGAAGTCTTTACTTCTTTTGCTTTAATATTGATATCAGACTGTAGGCGAATGGCATCAATGGGTGAAATTTTTGCCGCTTTTTTGGCCGGCAGCCAGGCGGAAAGAAAAATTATCAGCGCTTCAAACATAGCAGTTATCCCAATTGTCGCCGGAGAAATTACCAGGCAAAAAGCTGCATCTCCGATGTTTTCCGCAAGCACTCTGTTGATCACCTTTAAAGTAATACCAATCCCCACAAGTCCTGCCAAAATCCCTAAAGGAATCCCCACTGCTCCAAGCAACAGCCCTTCTTTAAAAACAATGCCTCTAATCTGCCCCTGCGTAGCTCCCACACTGGCAAGCACACCAAATTGTCTTTTTCTCTCACTCACCGAGATGGCAAAGGCATTATATATCACCGTCACCGAACCCACAACAATCAGCACAATAATAATCAAAGTAATGGAATCCAAAAAGGCCATGGCATAATCATTGGCCGATGCACCCAGCCAGCGTAAAAGTTCTCCGTGAAAGCCATAACCTTCCGCCCCTACCTGCTCTGCCAAAGGGGGCAAATCATCATAAATCCCCCGCACATTTTTTACCCTAAGAGCCACATCCACCAGCTCATCCTCACCTAAGGCATCCTCATTCAAATAACTAAAAGCAGTAAAACCTGCCGCATTGTACATAAAACGAGGATCTTCAATAATACCGCAAATGGTAAACTTGCGCTTTTCTTTTGCCTGCCATACTTCTCCTTCCTGGAAATGGTCACCGGCTGTAAGCTGCATATCATCTAAATACCGCTCTCCCAACGTCAGCTCCACAGTCTCCCCAATTTCATACCCCAACTCTTGCATTTCCTCTGTAACCACCAGTTCCCCTTCCCTTTGCGGCAGACTCCCCGCCACAAGCTTTAAGGGAAAACTCTCAAAAGACTCCCGGTCAAATTCACAAACATGAAGATAAAGACCTTCCTCACTATCCTCCTTAATTACAGCAAAACCTGCCTCTTTATTTACCATTACGGTTTCCAGATCTTTTTGCCTTAAATTATCCACCTGCTCCAAAGCAACCCCGTAAAGTTTGGCATGATAATTGCCGCCATCGACAATGGCAAGTTGAACGAATAAATCCTGAAAACTGGCCGCAATACTTGCCACCCCGATAATCATGGCACCGGAGAGAATAATCCCGATAATGGTGACAATGGTCCACCGACGATTAAGTTTTAAACTGCGCAGTGTTAACTTATGCAAAATGGACATTGATCTCATCTCCCACAATCTGCCCATCGGCAATGGTAATAACACGCCCCGCTTGTCTAGCAATATTCTGATCATGCGTCACCACAATTAAAGTCTGCTGATACTTTTTATTGGATAGCTTCAACAGCTCAATAATCTCCTGTGAATTTTTACTGTCCAGATTACCCGTCGGCTCATCAGCCAAAAGTAATGCCGGCCTGTTTATTAAAGCTCTGCCAATGGAGACTCTCTGCTGCTCTCCGCCCGACAATTCATTAGGCAGATGCTGCAGTCTCTTTGTTAGTTTCAAGGTCACCAGCAGTTCCTGCAAATAGTCCCTTTCAATCTCCTTCCCATCTAACAGTAAAGGCAGTGTCATATTCTCTTCCACATTTAAAATAGGTATCAAGTTATAAAACTGATAGATAAGTCCCAGCTTCCTGCGCCGAAAAACAGCCAGTTTAGTTTCTGAAAGACTGTAAATATCCTTTCCATCTACAACTACCTTCCCGCCGCTTGGCCTATCCACTCCACCAATACAATGGAGCAAAGTAGATTTCCCGGAACCCGATGCTCCCACAATGGCCACAAATTCACCTTTTTGAACACTAAAGGAAACACCGGCTAAAGCCTTTACCCGGGTACTACCTTTACCATATACTTTTGTCAGATTTTCCACCCGTAAGATTTCCATGCGCATTCCCCCTCATCCAAAAAATCTGACCCCATTCTACCCTACAATTTTAAATTTCACCCAAGTAAAATCTTAAGTTTTTATTAAAAATTAAAAAAGCACTGCCATGTAGTACTACTTGGCAGTGCCAAAAGAATAGCATTTTAAAAAATTCTAAAATAGATAAATCAAAAGAGAAGCTATGGGCTACAGACAAAAAGAAAAGTTTGGTGTATCCCAAGTACATCCTCCAATATAATAGTGGTTTCTTGGTCAGTAAAAACAACAATGGCACCCTCAACCGCAACATCGGACAATGTAATGCTTCCGCTGCCTAAGGCAGGTACCAAATATAAATTATCTTCTATGGATAAGTTTTGCAGTTTAGTTTCTGCACATGTTACCTGGACATCGCCTGTATACTTTTCTCAAGTATTGGAACTACCATAAGTCCCAGGGACAGAAAAACAACAAAATAGGGCTCTTCCTCTGCCACAGGGAAAGAACCTTTAAACAGGATAGTTCCTGCTAAGATGGCAAGGATAAAAAGCGGTAAATTTTTTTATTAAAACCACCTGATTAAGCAGAAATATTATCTAGCATAGTAGTAATAATGGTAGTAGCCGCCGCTTCCTACCGGCACTTTATTTAGGACCACACCAAGAATTTTAGCATGAACCTTCATTAGCTGTTCTTTGGCCAAAAGAGCTTGCTCCCGAGGCACTTCCCCGGCTGCGGTCACCAGCACTACGCCGTCTAAATAGCTACCTAAAATGGAAGCATCGGCTACCGCAAGCACCGGTGGTGCGTCAATGAGGATAAGGTCAAAAAAATCTTCTAGGGAAGTCAGAAAACGGCGCATACGCTCTGAACCCAAAAGCTCAGCCGGATTAGGCGGCAGGGGCCCTGTAGTTAAAAGGGAAAGGTTTTCCTGACTAGGATAAATAAGCACTTCTTCCAAAAGGAGTGTATCGTCTAAAAGTAAGTTGGTTAAACCACGTATGTTGCGCACGTTAAAGCATTTATGCTGCGTAGGGTTACGTAGATCAGCATCAATAATCAACACGCGTTTGCCAGACATGGCCATGGCCACACCAAGATTTGAGGCAATGGTAGATTTACCCTCCGAGGAAATAGAACTGGTAACCAGAATAGTTTTTATTTTATGATCAATATCGACAAATTCAATATTGGTACGTACTGTACGAAAGGCCTCCGAAACAGGAGACTTTGGATTTCTAAAAGTAATAAGGCGTTCAGCATATTGTTCATTATGTACTTCTTTTCGTTTCCTTCTCATTTTTCTCCCTCATAAAACGGTATTGTACCTAATAGCGGTAAATCCAGATAGTCTTCAATATCTTTTTTGGTTTTGATGGTATTATCTAAATACTCCTGGACAAAAGCCAAGAATAAACCTATCATTAAGGCCAGAACACCGGTAATGGCAATATTCATCATTTTGCGCGGTGCAATGGGTTTGGTAGGCGCAACGGCCGAATCAATGATGCTTACATTGTCTATTTTCATAATGCTCACAATTTTACGCATAAAAACATTGGCCACGCCATTCGCTAAAAAAGCAGCCCGCTCAGGGGAAGAATCTTTGACCCGAATGGCAATAATCTCCGTATTACCTACCTGCTCTATTGTAATTTTAGACTGCAGCTCCTCCAAAGTAATCTGCAGATTTAGATCTTTAATAACTTCATTACCCACTTGGCCACTACGGGCAATTTGTTCATAAGTGGCAACAAGTTGCCGGTTAAGCTGTATATCCTGATACATCACAGGATTATCTTCAGCCCGTTTACCGACAAGAAGAGTAGTGGAAGCCCGGTAGGTTGGCTTCAAAAAATAAAAATTAACTATGGTACTAGCCAAAACGGCTATTAAAAAAGAACTGCAATTAGTTTCCACCGTTTTAGAATTGTACCCAATAATTCGCGAAGTTCAATTTCTTGCTCCAAGACCCTGCTCCCCTTTTAACGTCCTAATAAACTGTTAGTAAAGGAAAAAAATTTGGCTAGGCCCACTTTCTCTTGTTTATTGGCCCGAATTATACCATTATTAAGTAAACTGTGTGGATTATCTGACAGCAGCTGCTTCCAAGGGTAAGGCAATTGCGTCAATTGCTGCAACCTTCTGGCAAAATCAGCACTGTGGCTGTCTGTGGCCACAAAGTGAACCATTTGCCTTTGCAGTAAATATTGTGCCGTTTTTTTGGCTCTTCGGCCGTATAACCCCAATAAGCTGCCCGCATTTATTTGCAACAAAACTCCGGAATGAAAAAAGCGAGTCAAACAATCCGGATCATCTTTAATAAAATTTACCCGCTCCGGGTGCGCAATAATGGGCTGATAACCTTTTATCTGCAAATGAAAAATTACCTGAGCAGCAAATGCCAGTACTTCCTGCTGCAGAGGGAATTCCAACAGTACATGTTTCTGCGATGAGAGAACAGGTAAAGTCCCCTCAGACGCCTGTTTTTCCACCTCAAAAGATAACATTATCTCCCCACCAAGATGTACTCTAAGAGGAATCCCTTCTGCTTCTAGTGCTGCCTGTAAAGTTTTATACTGCTGATAAATATGGCTGCGGTACTTTTCCGAGTAGTCATCTATATAATGTGGGGTAGCTATCACTTCCGTAAACCCCAGCTGGGCTAAAACTGAGGCCAACTCCAATGATTCCGCCATTGAACTTGGCCCATCATCAACATCAGGCAAAAGGTGACAATGAGTGTCAATTTTGTTCAATATGCCT
>JAAZIQ010000023.1 GCA_012800795.1 Bacillota bacterium | reverse complement strand
TAATTCATGTCGGCGGAGGCTCATTGTCAACAACACCGTAACACCGTGGAATAAATGTGATTTCAAGTGGGCGTCCTTTCAGGATTGGTGAAATTATTTTTTCCCTACAGTGGGTTGACACTATCCTATGGCGGGCATTTGCTTGACATAAAAAAATGAAAAAGTTATAATCTCTTTGATATGGGTAAATATAGTGTTTAGACTATTTTAAATAGCTTTTTATGGGAGGTGGAAGGAATGAAGAGAACTTATCAGCCAAATAAAAGAAAAAGGAAAAAGAATCACGGTTTCCGTGCGCGTATGTCCACACGTGCGGGACGTTTGGTGATAAAAAGAAGAAGAGCAAAGGGCAGAAAGAGACTATCTGCTTAAAGTAGGTTAATGTAATGACCCGCATTGTCAGAATTCATAAAAACAGTGAATATAAAAAAGTTTTTACCCACGGCAGATCTGTGGCCACACGCAGGCTAGTTCTTTATCGTTTAAAAAATGACCTTAATATTAACCGCGTTGGTTTTGTAGTTAGCAAAAAAGTTGGCAAAGCCGTGACGAGAAACCGTGTAAAAAGATTGCTAAGGGAAGCATATCGAAAATATGCTGAAGATTTAATCCCGGGAAATGATTTGGTTATTATAGCTAGGCCCCAGGCAGCTGTATTAAATTTTTCGCAGGCCGCCACCGAAATGAAGCGCATCTTACAAAGGGGCGGTCTATTTTCAATTGATAAACTTAAACAGTAATAATTGGGATGATGGTATGAAAAGACTTATTCTCAAAAGTCTTTACTTTTATCAAAAATATTTGTCTCCCCTGAAAAAAGCAAGTTGCCGCTTTACGCCGACTTGTTCACAATATGCAATTGATGCTGTGGAGAGATATGGTGCCATAAAAGGGATGTGGATGGCCCTGTGCCGCCTTTGCCGCTGTCATCCCTTTCATCCCGGTGGATATGATCCGGTGGATAATTGCGAAAAGGAGGCCAATTAATGATTCAGGCCATTGTAGAAGTATTAAAATCAGTTTTACTGAGCATTAATAATGTTACCCAGAATTATGGTTTATCCATTATTATTTTAACGATTTTAATCCGCGTTATTACCTGGCCGTTAATGAGTAAACAGCTTTCATCAGCCAAAGCAATGCAAGAAATACAGCCGGAATTAAAGAAATTGCAGGAAAAATATAAGCATGATCAGGAAAAATTAAATGCAGCCACTTTTGAACTGTGGAAGAAACATAAAATTAATCCGGCAGCAGGGTGCCTCCCTCTCTTGGTGCAATTACCAATTTTATGGGCAATGTTTCGTATGCTGCAAACACCACCCAATATTGAAACGAGTCAGTTTTTTCTGTTTACAATTGATATGAGAGAAGCTTTGATGTCAACGGTAGACGGTGTAACTGTCTGGAAAAGTAATCCGGGCTATTGGATTCTTGTCTTTTTATCGGGTGCAACTACATATTTGCAGCAAAAATTAACGATGACGGACCAGTCGCAGCGTTCCATGATGATTGTGATGCCGCTTATGCTTTTGTATTTTAGCCTGCGTTTCCCAGCCGGTGTGATCCTCTACTGGGTTGTTAATAATTTGCTTTCCTTAGGGCAGCATTTACTTATAAGTAGAGGGTCAGCAATGGGAGAGGTGGAAAATTAATGAAAGTTGTAGAAGCAACGGGAAAAACGGTGGAAGAGGCTATACAAAACGCCTTAGCCGAGATAGATTTACCGATTGATCGGGTTAAAGTGGAAATATTAGCTGAACCTAGCCCAGGTCTTTTTGGTTTAATAGGATCAAGACTGGCAAAGGTACGTCTGCAGGAAACCATTACTCCTGAACAATATATGAAGGATTTTTTAGAAGGTATTATTAACAGAATGGGCTTAACTGCAGAAGTTGATGTTAACTATGATGGCGAATATCTAAAAATGAATGTAACCGGCAATAGAATGGGTATGCTAATTGGGAAACGGGGACAAACACTTAATGCTCTGCAGTACTTATTAAATGTTGTCTATCATAAACAGTTCCCTGAGCAGGAGGGGCGCCTGCTCCTTGATGTGGAAAATTACCGGGGTAAAAGGGAAGAAGCTTTACAGAATCTGGCGCTTAATTTAGCCAAAAAAGCATTGCGCACACAAAGGGAAGTAGTATTGGAACCTATGACTCCGCATGAAAGACGTATTATTCATACTGCTTTACAAGATCATGCAGAAGTTACTACTTACAGTCAGGGTGAAGATCCCTACCGTAAAGTGGTTATTGCACCAAAATAAAAATAACCGCCGCCCTAAGCGGCGGTTTTTGTTCTAGAAGTTTTCTAAAATGAGGTGTCGTAAATGTTTGAGGACACAATTGCTGCTATTTCTACGCCTCCGGGTGAAGGCGGCATTGGTATTGTTCGTATCAGTGGACCGGAGGCCTTTGCCATTGGTAAAGCTATTTTTGCTTTCAAGCGTAAAATAGAAGAACCGGAAACACATCGCCTTTATTACGGAAAAGTAATTGATCCCGACACCAATCAGATTATTGACGAAGCGTTAATCTCTTTTATGCGTGCTCCCCATACTTTTACCCGTGAAGATGTGGTGGAAGTAAACTGCCATGGAGGTATTTTGCCGCTTACCAAAACCTTGGAAATTATTTTGGCCAGGGGAGCTCGCTTGGCAGAACCGGGGGAATTTACCCAGCGTGCCTTTTTAAATGGCCGCATCGACTTGGCGCAGGCTGAAGCAGTGATCCAGCTTATTAGGGCGAAAACAGAAACGGCTATGCTGCTTAGTGCCGAACAGCTAAGCGGACGTTTATCAAAGGAAGTTAAGGAAATAAGACAGCTTTTACTCTCAATTTTAGCACATGCCGAAGCATCAATTGACTTTCCTGAACATCAAGATGTGGAAGATGTGGCCAGGGAAGAAGTTGAGAAAAAAACAAAGGAAAGCATAATAAGAATTGAAAAGTTATTAGATACTGCAGATCAGGGAAGAATTTTGCGGGAAGGATTACGCACGGCCATTATCGGTTTGCCAAATGTGGGTAAAAGCTCACTTTTAAATGCACTGCTACGGGAACAAAGGGCTATTGTCACAGATATTCCGGGCACAACACGTGATGTATTGGAAGAAAGTATTAATATGGGCGGCATTGCCCTTACCATCATTGATACAGCCGGTATTCGCGAGACAATTAACGAAATTGAACGCATTGGCGTCGAGCGTTCTCGTTCAGTTTTGGCCCAAGCAGATTTGGTGCTTTTTGTGCTGGATGTTACACAGGGTTTATCTGAAGAAAATAAAAAGATCCTTTCTACCATCGGGGAAAAGCCCTGTATTGTTATCGCCAATAAAATTGATTTGTTGGAGTCACCGCAAAAAAAGCTTCAGGAAATGCAAAAAGAGCTTGCTCCCAAACCTTTAGTGGCCATGTCTGTTCTCCAGGGAGAAGGCTTGGCAGATCTGGAGAAAAAAATTATAGACCAAGTGCTGAAGGGAAAAGTAAAACCGACTGAATCCGTTATGGTCACATCTACGCGCCACAAAAATGCCTTGCAGCGGGCTCTTAAGGCACTGCAGGAGTTGTTGAATTCTCTGCGTTCAGGATACGCAATAGATTTTTTGACAATAGATCTCTATACCGCCCTTGATGCTTTGGGAGAGATTACCGGTGAAAATGTCAGTTCAGAATTAATAGATGAGATCTTTAGTAATTTCTGTATAGGTAAATAAATAATGGGGTGGACGCCATGATTTATGAAGCAGGAGAATATGAAATAATTGTCATTGGAGCCGGACATGCTGGATGTGAAGCAGCTTTGGCTGCAGCACGTCTGGGCTGTAAGACGCTGCTTTTAACTATTAATTTGGATGCCGTAGCCTTGATGCCATGTAATCCTGCCATTGGGGGACCGGGCAAAGGGCATTTGGTGCGTGAAATAGATGCCCTTGGCGGACAAATGGCCAAAACAATTGATCAGACCAGAATTCAAATCAGAATGTTAAATACGGCTAAAGGCCCCGCTGTGCATGCATTAAGGGCCCAGGCCGATAAAAGAATGTATCAATGGCATATGCGTAAAGTTTTGGAAAACACACCTAATTTGGACTTAAAGCAGGCCATGGTAGAAAAAATCCAGGTAGCCGGCGGAAAAGTGCAGGGTGTAATTACGCAGACAGGCGCGTACTATCGCGCTGGAGCAGTAGTGCTGACGACGGGCACATATTTAAGGGGAAAAATTATCATCGGTTCCCTAAGTTATCAAGGTGGCCCTAACGGCCAATTGGCCAGTACGGGTTTATCTGCATCTTTAAGGGAAATAGGTTTAAAAATGCAGCGATTTAATACCAGCACCCCGGCTCGTGTTCATCGGGATAGCATTGATTTTAGCAAAACCATCGTGCAGCCCGGTGATAAAGAAAATTATGCTTTTTCCTTTGACGGTGAGCCTCTAAAAATAGAACAAATTCCCTGCTGGCTAACCCATACAACGGAAGAAACACATCGCATCATTAGAGATAATTTGCATCGTTCTCCTCTAATTTCCGGCAGTATTGAGGCTGCGGGTCCACGTTATTGCCCTTCCATCGAGGATAAAGTGGTACGTTTTACTGACCGTCCGGCCCATCAGGTATTTTTAGAACCTGAAGGCTACAATGAAGCGGAATATTATGTGCAGGGTATGTCCACCAGCTTGCCTGAAGATGTGCAAGTTGCTATGCTACGCAGCATTCCGGGCTTAGAACAGGCAAAAATAATCCGCACAGGTTATGCCATAGAATATGATTGTTTAGATCCGCTGCAGTTAAAATCTTCACTAGAAACTAAAGTGGTAGAAGGCTTATTTAGTGCCGGACAGATTAACGGTACTTCCGGTTATGAGGAGGCAGCGGCGCAAGGGCTGATCGCAGGAATTAATGCCGTAAAATATATTCGCAATCAGCCACCCCTTATTATCGATCGTTCCATGGCTTATATCGGTGTATTGATTGATGATTTGGTGACTAAGGGTACAAATGAACCTTACCGGATTATGACATCGCGAGCTGAGTATCGCCTTTTACTGCGTCAGGACAATGCTGATGCGCGCTTGATGCCTTTAGGTTATGAAATTGGCTTAATTAGCGAGGAGCGTTTTCAAAAATTCCTCAGCAAACAAAATGAAGTGGAAACAGAAAAAAAACGTTTAGAAACATTAACCATTACCCCAAGTGATAAAGTTAATGATTTCCTCACAAAACACAACAGTGCTCCTCTTACCGGTCCGGTGAGCGCCAGCAGGCTTTTAAAACGCCCTGAGCTTACTTATGAACATCTAATGGAGTTGTGCGGCAAAAGCTGCCATCTTTCTCCTGCCGCAGCTCAACAGGTGGAAATACAAATTAAATATGAAGGATATATTGAAAAACAAAAGCAGCAGATCAATAAATTTAAAAAAATGGAAAACAAGATTTTACCGGAAGGGCTAAAATATTCGGAACTACAGGGCCTTTCACGAGAGGCGGCGGAAAAATTGAATAAAATCAAACCGCGTTCCCTTGGACAGGCCAGCCGTATTTCCGGCGTCTCGCCCGCTGATATTGCTGTGCTGCTGGTATATTTAGAGCAGAGAAAAAAACAGGGGGATGGAGACAATGTGGGCTGATTTGCTGCAGTTTGCTGCTAATTATGAAATTAAATTGGCGGCAGATAGTCCTTCTCTTTTTGAGCAGTATTATCGGATTTTAGTAGATGCAAATAAAAGATTTAATCTAACGAGTATAACTGAGCCACAAGAAGTGCTAATTAAACATTTCTTGGATTCTCTAATGCTATTAAGTCTGTTTCCTTTACAAGCTGAAAAAATACTTGATGTTGGCAGTGGGGCTGGATTACCGGGTGTGCCGTTAAAAATTGCCCGTCCCCGACTTTTTTTGACGCTTTTGGATTCCCTGCAAAAAAGAGTAAAATTCTTACAGCAGTTAACAAAGCAATTGCAGCTGGATCAGGTGGAATGCTACCATGGACGGGCAGAAAATTTAGCGCAAAAAGATCCTTGGCGGGAAAATTATGATTTTGTTTTGGCCAGAGCAGTGGCTCGCCTTAATGTTTTGACAGAGCTATGCCTTCCCTTTGTCAGGGTGGGTGGTTATTTTGTAGCCTATAAAGGACCGGAAGGAGAAAGAGAATTACAGGAAGCCGAATATGCCATTACTGAATTGGGAGGGGAAAAGGGAAAAATCTGGCATTATGAATTACCGCAGAAAATGGGTATAAGAACTCTGCTGGTGATAAAAAAGATCAAGTCCACTCCCATCAAATATCCGCGCAAAGCAGGCCTTCCTAGCAAAAGGCCTTTAGTTAAACCTTAAAATTTATAACTGTTATAAAGGAAAGACTGTGGATGGTTAAATTTCCATCCACAGTCTTTTTTCTTTAGATACTAGATCCTCTTAATTTAAGCGATAAATTTGGCAGGATATTCCTTTGCAATGTCGAATAATTTAGCCATGTGCAAGTGAATACAGGGAGGGAAAAAAATGGGGGAAGACTGGAGAAAGTTGATGAATATTGAGGATATTGGCTATGAGCAAAATGAATTACAGCAAATAGCTATAAAAAAAATTCGACCTAATCCTTTTCAACCACGACGCAATTTTGAACCGGAAAAAATAGAGGAATTAATGCAGTCTGTTAAAACTTATGGTCTGCTGCAGCCCATCATAGTTCGGCGGGTGGGCAATTTTTTTGAATTGGTGGCTGGAGAAAGGCGTGTTCGGGCTTGTCAGAAGCTGGGGTGGACTCATATCTCGGCCATAGTCAAAGATTTATCTGAAAATGCCATGGCCACAGTTGCTCTTATTGAAAATCTGCAGCGCGAAAACTTAACCTTTCTTGAGGAGGCGCAAGCCTATGAAAAATTGCTGCGTGAGTTTAATTTAACTCAGGAGGTCTTGGCACAGCGTTTAGGTAAGAGCCAATCAACCATAGCAAATAAATTACGCTTATTAAAACTACCGGAAAGGGTGAAGGAAAAATTAATCAGCGAAGAACTGACGGAGCGACATGCTCGGGCTTTACTGAAATTACCGGATGAAAAGGCGCAGATGAAAATTCTGCAAGAGATTTGTAATTTAGGTTACAACGTAAAGCAGACAGAGCGTCGAGTTGAGGATTATTTACGAAAACTATCCCCTCCCAAAGAACGCAAAAAGGTTATCGTGAGAGATCTTCGTATTTTTCTCAATACCGTCCGGCAGGCCGTTTCATTATTGGAATCGGGCGGACTACCGGTAAAATTTCATGAAAAAGATCAGGGAGAATATTTAGAAATAACCATTCAGGTGCCTAAATCCAAATCTCAAAAGCAGCAAAAAGTAAAAAAAGAAGAAAAAAGTATTTCCCAGGCAATTGCTCAGGAATTAAGCGGGGCAAAACTACAAAACGCCTTGGTAAATAACAATTAGCGCCATTTTTCAGCAGGAAAAGTTCACTAAGAAGAGAAGTACTTAGTGTACTGTAGAGAGCGAGGTGGAAAAATGGCGCGCATTATAGCTGTGGCCAATCAAAAAGGTGGTGTAGGAAAGACCACCACATCAGTAAACTTAAGTGCTTGTTTGACACGGGAAGGGAAAAAAGTTTTACTATTAGATATTGACCCGCAGGGTAATGCTACCAGCGGGGTTGGTGTTGAAAAAAGAAATGTAAGGTTAAGTATTTATGATGCCTTAATTAATGAATTGCCTTTACGGAAAATCATACAAAAGGATGTAATGCCTTATTTAGATCTGGTACCGGCCACTATTCAATTGGCTGGAGCAGAAATAGAATTAGTATCAACAATGTCGCGTGAAGTGAGATTACGCAGCGTTTTAACGGAAATTAGAGAAGAATACGATTTTATTATCATAGATTGCCCTCCTTCTCTGGGTCTGCTCACCATCAATGCTTTATCTGCGGCTGACACAGTCCTTGTGCCGATACAATGTGAGTATTATGCCCTGGAGGGATTAAGCCAGCTGGCCAATACGGTAAAGCTAGTAAAAAAACATCTTAATGCTAATTTAGACTATGAAGGTGTTTTGCTCACCATGTACGATGCACGGACAAACCTTTCTGTGCAGGTTGCCGAAGAAGTGCGCAACTTTTTTGGCAGCAAAGTTTTTAAAACAGTGATTCCACGTAATGTCAGATTAAGTGAAGCCCCCAGCTACGGCATGCCGATTATAACTTATGATGAAAAATCGAAAGGGGCTGAAGCATACATAGAATTGGCGAAGGAAGTGATAGCCAATGAGCAAAAGGCGGCTGGGTAGAGGCCTGCAAGCTCTAATCCCGGAAATTGAAGATACACCGCTTGATGATGCCATTGAAATGGCGATTAGTGAGATTCGCATTAACCCTAATCAACCGCGCAAAATATTTGATGAAGAAAAACTGGCCGAATTGGCTCGCTCTATTGAAAAGCACGGCGTTTTACAGCCTTTAATTGTAAGGGCCAATGGTGCTGAATATGAATTGGTGGCTGGTGAAAGACGCTTGCGGGCGGCTAAACTGGCTGGTTTGGAAAAAGTCCCGGTGGTAATAAAACCACTCTCAGATCGTGAGATGATGGAAATTGCTTTGATAGAAAACTTGCAAAGAGAAGATTTAAATCCTTTAGAAGAGGCAGAAGCATATAAACATTTAATGGAGGAGTTTAATTATACACAAATGCAGTTGGCCGAACGAATAGGTAAAAGCCGTTCAGCCATTGCCAATACCCTGAGATTAATCAGTTTGCACCCTGAAGTACGCGAAGAAGTAAAGCGGGGGCGCTTAAGTGAAGGACATGCCAGGGCAATTCTGGCGCTGCCGTTGGAAAAGCAGCCGGAAGCTGCACGAAAAGTAATTGAATTGGGTCTTTCGGTCCGCGAAACGGAGCGTCTGGCCGACCAAACACAAAAGAAAAGGGGTCGGAGAGAAAAAAAGAATAATCCCCAGCGAGATAGTTATATCGTTGCCCTGGAAGAAAGGCTGCGGGAAGTCAGCGGCGTACCCGTCAAAATAAAAATTAATACCAAGGGCAGTGGGAAAATAGAGTTTTTATTTTATGATCAAACAGAGCTGGAAAGTTTGTGTAACTCTTTGTTTCACGTGAAACAATAGTTTCTTCGGTAATGTTTCACGTGAAACAAAAACAGCAGAGGAAGGGAAGAGTAGTGATGTTTGCAAGGATCGCTGTCCTACAGGGCACTTTTGTTAATGCCCTTGCCATTGTGGGAGGGGGACTGTTGGGTGTTTTTCTCGGGAATAGGTTTCCGGAAAAAATAAAGGCATTAATTATGCAGGCTATTTCGCTGTCTGTTTTGGTTATAGGGATGCAGATGGCATTGAAGTTTGAAAATGCCGTGGTTGTGATTTTTACTTTACTTATTGGCGGTGTAATAGGTGAAACTATAGGGGTGGATGATTGGGTCAAAAGGGTAGGAGCGTGGCTGGAAGCGCGGGCAGCCCAATCCGGTTCGGGGCTGGCCCGTGCTTTTGTATATGCTACGCTTGTTTATGTTGTTGGCGCTATGGCTGTTACCGGTGCTTTGGAAAGCGGAATTTTGGGGCAGCATCAAACCCTTTATGTTAAATCGATCTTGGATGGTTTTACTGCTATTGCTTTTGCCGCTTCGATGGGTCCAGGTGTTTGTTTTTCCGCTTTGCCGGTGCTGCTGTATCAGGGGAGTATTGCGCTGGCAGCCGGTATTTTGCAGCCTTTTTTAAGTCCGCAGATTTTAAATGGGTTGACTGCTGTGGGCGGCTTGCTTATTGTTGCCATTGGTTTAAATATGTTGGAACTCACAGAAATTAAGGTAGCAAACTTTTTGCCTAGTTTTTTGGTTGTTTTACTTTGGGCTTGCATTTTACAGTTGTTTTAGCATAATTGTCAGCAGTTATTGGAGGAGTACCCATGGAATTATATTTTTATCTTTTTGCCGGCTTAAGTACTGTTATATTTATTGTTTGTTTTTTTCTTTACCTTCGCTTATCATCGTTAATAAAAAAATATCAGCGCTTTATGGCTGATAATAAAGGTTTTAGCTCGGAGGAAAAATTGGCTGCACTGCAAAAAGAAATGCAGGCCCTGCGGGAGGAAGCACGTTTAAATCAAGAGGAAATACTACGCATTAGTAAAAATCTAGAAAAATCAATACGCGGTTATAGTGTAGTGCGTTTTAATGCTTTTGAGCATACAGGTGGAAATTTAAGTTTTGCCGTAGCTTTGTTGGACGGCAGAAAAAACGGTGTGGTGCTAAGCAGTATTTATGGGCGGGAAGAACAAAAGGTTTATGTAAAACCAATCATTGCAGCCTCTTCTACCTATGCCCTTAGTGCGGAGGAAAATGAGGCAATTAATCAGGCAGTGAAAATGTTGGTATCAAAATAAGATTGCTTTAGGAGAAAAGACTAGCAGTTATGAAACAAAAATATTATTTTATCATCAATCCTACGGCTAATAATGGACGTGTGATGGACATCTGGCGGCAAGTGGTATCTGAATTGGCTAGGCGTAATGTTAATTATGACTATGCTGTCAGCCCCTCGGAAGAAAAGGTCGTAGAATTGGCTGAGGCAGCGGCAGGGAAAGGCTGTATTGTGGTGGGAGTCGGTGGAGATGGCACCATTTCCCGTATTGCCGGTGCTTTAGCGGGAAATAAGGCGATTATGGGCTTAATTCCTGCCGGAACGGGTAATGATTTTGCCCGTACGTTTGCCATTCCAGCAGATCCAAAGGCTGCCGTGGAAGTGCTGCTGCAAGGGAAAACTACAGCCATTGATCTAGGCTGTATCAATGGCCGTTGTTTTTGTAATGTAATTGGCGCTGGATTAGATGCCCAAGTGGTGGCAGATGCCAACGGTATTTTTAAAAAATTTGCCGGCTCCTTGGCTTATCTGTTAGCATTGGTGCGCCAGCTCTTTTTGTATCGTCCGTGGAGAGTGAAAATTACAATGAATGAGCAAATTATATATGCAGATGCCTGGCTGATTGCAGTAGCCAATGCCTGTTATTACGGTGGCGGAATGATGGTGGCACCTCAAGCTGATCCCCGGGACGGTTATCTAGATGTGGTGCTGGTGCAGAATGTTTCCCTTTTTAAATTTTTACGACTTTTCCCGCTTGTTTATCGCGGACGACACATTAATCTTGATGTTGTGCGCAAATGGCGGACTATGCAGCTTACGGTGGAAAGTGAGGAGCCGCTAGCTATTCAGGTTGACGGTGATGTATTTGGGGTCACTCCCTTTGATTTAAAAGTTCTGCCCCAGGCAGTTAACTTTATTGTTCCTTAAGCTGTATAAATTCATTTTGCCTGCAAAAGATAAATAAAGAAGGAGGCGAAATAATGAATAAAGTTATCGCTGTTGAAGATGGCTTAACGCCGGTAAAAGAGTTTTTGCGGGAAAAAGGCTACCAGGTTGTAAGCTTACAGGCGGGGGAAAAAGCTGATGTTGCTGTAATCAGTGGTGGCGAGGAAAATATGATGGGAATACAAAATATTGTTCAGGACGGACCGGTTATAGATGCTCGCGGTATGCGCCCGGAAGAGGTCTGGCAGGCAATAGAGAGTAAATGGATACATTAAAAGCTACATAGGTAAAGCCGCCCTTTAAAAAGGAGCGGCTTTAATTATAGTTAATTATGTACTTTCCGTCAGTGCCAAATAGAGCCCGCGGATAATGGCTTCGGCTAATTTTATGACAATATTAAGCCTGGTGTTTTGCAGAACATAATATTCTAAAAAACCTCCGACATTAACTATACCGTTAATGTAGATATTGCCGACGGCAGGGAGCTTTTTGCTTACACCGGCGCCGGGTTTGACGGGGCCTAAGCCGATATCGATCATGCCGATGCTTTCTGCCTGACCCAAACAGGCATCGATGGCAATAATAAAATTATCGACATAGTTTTTGTGGATACTGGCAATGGTTTCTTCTAAATTGATGGCGTGCACAGGTTCTTCCAAAGTGCCTAAAACCACGATATCGGACAGAGCAAGACGTTCTAGCTGTGTACCGATAAAGGGGCCGAGGGCGTCGCCGGTGGAACGGTCTGTACCAATGCATAAAACCACCAGTTGCTGACCCTGTCGGTATTGCTGCGCCAGAAGAGACTGCAGGGCAAGTTTGATTTTGTGTGAAACAAGAGGATCTTGATAAAAAATACGGTAAAAAGTTTTTTCACTCTGCAGACGCCGTGTAAGTTCCAGTGACATAGCTCGCCTCCATTTTGCATAGGTATATGATAGTATATGGCGCAATAATGAGAGTTATGTGTCTGAAGGCGATAATGCCATTTTCTTATATTACCCGGGAAATATCTACAAAAAGTGCAGGTGTGGTAAATGTCTTGGTTTGACCTGGGGGCGCTGGTAATTATTTTTTGGGGAGCTGTCTTGGGTTATTTAAATGGCGTGAAATATATCATACTGGTTTTTTTTAGCCTACTTGCTTCCGTTTTTGCAGCCTGTTATTGTTATCAGCCTTTTGTGACATTTGCTCAAGCAGAATGGCAAGTTGAAACCCGATTTGTCAGTTGGTATATAAAAAAGACTTATCATGCCGCGCTTAATGCTCGAGGGGTAGAGCAGTTTTTACCAAACTTAACCAAACCGGTGCTGCAGTTATTAAGACCGGCCGAAATAGCGGTACCGGTCAGTGGCGGCTCCGAACAGCTTTTTACTTTTTGGGCAGTAGTTACGGAACATTTTTTAGCCCTACTGCTGTTTTCTTTTATTTTTTTGCTCGGTGCCCACTTGCTGCTGCCGTATGGCCGAAAAAGTGTTAATTTGTCAAATAATGCGCGGAGGTGCGGCTTACTGTTCGGCATGTTGTTTGGTTTAGTGCTGTCATTTTTTGCCTGTCAGCTAATTGATCTCTTGTCTCCCGTTTTTTTGCCCCTTGATTTACAAGCTGATTTCCGCTATTCTTATTTAGCGCGCTTAACATTTTTTTTCTTAAGCTAGCCTAAATTTTTCTTTTCGGGAAAAATGCAGGATATTTCTTCCCGGGGACAGAATAATAAAGAGACTTGTGAGACTGAAAACTATTAAGAAGGTGATTAATAATGCGTATTATTTTATTAGGTCCTCCCGGTGCAGGGAAGGGAACGCAAGCAGAAAAATTAGTCAAAAAATATAAAATTCCCCATATTTCTACCGGTGATATTTTCCGTGCAGCTTTGCAGGAAGGTACCGAACTGGGCCTGCGGGCTAAGGAATATATGGATCAAGGGGAATTAGTACCGGATGATTTGGTAGTGGACATAGTTAAGGAAAGACTGGAACAAGAAGATGCACAGAACGGTTATTTGCTGGATGGTTTTCCCCGCACACTTGCTCAGGCAGAAGCATTGGACGAATCCTTGCGGGCCAGCGGAACACCCCTAACTGGTGTGATTAATATCAGCGTTGATCCGCAAGAACTGCTGGAGCGTTTAACCGGCAGACGTGTCTGCCGCGGCTGCGGAGCCACTTATCATATTAAATTTAATCCGCCCACAGTGCGCAGTGTCTGTGATAAATGCGGCGGTGAGCTTTATCAGCGTGAGGATGACACGGTGGAAACTGTAAAACAGCGCCTGGAAGTATATCGGCAGCAAACGGCTCCATTAATCGAATACTACGGCAGGAAGGGCATTTTATTTACTGTTGACGGCTCGCAGGAGATAGATGAAGTCTTTCGTGCCATAACCACTATTTTAGATCGTCAACAATAGGTGTTTGCCATGCTGCAAAGGCTAACGCAGTTACAGTTTTCCGCTGATCAGATGGAGGAGTTGCTTACGGATTTTCTTTTTACCTGGGGATCACGTATCTTTAAAGCCTTTTTAATTATCCTGTTGGCAAAAATTGTCTTTAGTGTGGGCAGTGCCGTAATTAATCGTATCTTTGATCCTGCTGCCCACTCCCCTACTGCTTCCGAAAATAAGCTAAAAACCCTTAACAGTTTACTGCATTCCTTATTACGTTATACCGTTTACGCCATAACAGCCCTATTATTAATAAGTAATTTAGAGGTTATCGATATCGGTCCCATTTTAGCAGGTGCCGGCATTGTAGGTTTGGCGGTGGGATTTGGGGCACAAAATTTAGTGCGGGACGTCATTGCCGGTTTTTTTATACTCCTTGAGGACCAGTATGCTGTGGGTGAATATATCACTGCTTTTAACTGTAGCGGCATTGTTGAAGAGGTTGGTCTGCGCATTACTAAAATCCGCGGTTTTGGCGGCGAGCTCTATATTATTCCTAATGGACTAATTGAATCGGTTACCAATTGGAATCGGGGTAAAATGCGCGCACTGGTTGAAGTTAGAGTATCTTATGAAGAAGATATTGATTTTGTTTTGGCTGAACTAGAGAAAATTGTGGCTGAGTATGCGGCAGAAGACCCGGATATTGTGGAAGGGCCGACTGTCTTGGGCGTATCTGACATGACGGAATCAGCTGTTTCAGTGCGTGTTATTGCGCGGACAGTTCCCATGGCTCAATGGAAAGTGGAAAGAGCTCTAAGAAAGCTAATTAAGAAAAGATTTGCGGAGCTGGGCATTAAAATCCCATACCAGCGTCATGTGGTCTATACACAGGACAGTACTGTTCAAAAGGAGGAATCATATCGTGGGTGATTACTTTATTGGTGATAAAGTACGCATGAAAAAACCCCATCCTTGTGGTTCTGATGTTTGGACAATTATCCGTGTAGGTATGGATTTCCGCATTAAATGTACAAAGTGCGGCCGCAGTGTCATGCTTCCACGGACAAAATTTGAAAAAAGTGTGCGCCAAAAGCTCTAAAGAGTTGCATTGTCGGCGATCGATGCTTGCCAAGCCATACTGTTTATGTTACTATATAGTTCGTACTTCCCTGCTCTCGCGTTTGCGAGGGCCAAAGTCCAGAGGGAGGAGGTGGAGAAGCGATGACAAAGCAGATAAAGTATGAAACCATGTTTATTTTAGCCCCTGATCAAGATGATGAAACATATACGGCTCAGGTGGAGAAGTTTAAAGGCATCATCGAAGCAGAAGGTGGCGAAGTGACCAATATAAATCGCATCGGTCGTCGCAAATTGGCCTATGTGGTAAGGAAAAAATTCCGCGAAGGTTACTATGTCCTTTTTAATTACGTAGGTAGCCCCGATGTTACCGACGAGCTGGAGCGGAATTTCAGAATTTCTGATGAAGTCATCCGTTACCTCATTGTCAAAGAGGGAGAATAAAACGGGGTGGTGTATAAGAAGTGCTAAACCGCATCATATTGATTGGTCGCCTGACGCGCGATCCTGAACTGCGCTATACGGCCGTTAACGGAAAAGCCGTGGCCAGTTTTACTTTGGCTGTCAATAGGCGTTTTGGTCAACAGCAGGAAGCCGATTTTATACCCATAGTGGTATGGGAAAGGCAGGCTGAAGCTTGTGCCAACTACTTAGGCAAAGGCAGCTTGGTGGCTGTGGAAGGCCGTTTACAGGTGCGTTCTTATGAGGATCGTGAAGGGAAGCGCCGGACCATCGCGGAAGTAGTGGCAGAAAGCGTCAAGTTCTTAGATAGGCGCGAAAAGAGTACTTATGATGACACCCCGGTTTTTGACGACACAATGATGATTAGTGATGATGATGTGCCTTTTTAGATTATTTAGCGGCAGCCGCTGCTAAAAACAGCATCCTGCCAAGAGGAGGTTTTTAGATGCGCAAGGAGCATGGACGCAGGGGCAGGCGTAAAGTCTGCAATTTCTGCGTTGATAAAGTTGAATATATTGATTATAAAGACACAAGTAGGCTGGCTCGTTATATTACTGATCGCGGCAAAATTCTGCCGCGCCGCATTACCGGTAATTGTGCCCGGCATCAGCGGCAGTTGACCACCGCAATCAAAAGAGCCCGCAATATTGCTCTACTTCCCTATACGGCTGAATAATAAAACGCCCGCAAGCGGGCGTTTTATACTATTTCTAAGTGTGTGAACCAAAATTTACACGCTTTCTTTTTATTTGTTTCATTTGCGAAAAATTAGCACTGCCCGGGCAGCTGTCTGCAGCAGGAAATATACATTGAATTGAAGAAGAAGTATGTGCTGAACAGAAGTACACATAAATAGTTTATTTTGTTTTCTAGGCACAACTTTTCCGCTGAAGTAAATGGTCTGTGCTTTTTTTTGCAATTTCAGAGGGCGAAATGAATTCCTGATTTAAGGGAGGTTATAGAAGTGCAGGTTATTTTACTGCAAGATGTTAAATCCTTGGGAAAAAAGGGAGAGGTTAAAGAGGTTGCTGAAGGTTATGCGCGCAATTTTTTATTCCCACGTGGTTTGGCCGTGGAGGCCACAGCAAGCCAATTAAAACAACTGCAGCAGCAAAAGAAAGTAAAAGATGCTAAAAAAGCCAAAGCACTAGCTCAAGCTACTGCAATGGCTGCTAAGCTGGAAAAGATGCAGGTAACTATTAAAATGCGTGTGGGAGAAAACGGACGCTTATTTGGCTACGTGACAAGTGCCGATGTGGCTGCGGCGTTGCAAAAACAGGGCATTAATGTAGATAAGCGCAAAATTGACCTGCCGGAACCCATTAAAAGTCTTGGCGATTACCAGCTGAAGATAAAACTACATCCTGATGTGAAAGCCAAGTTGAAAGTATCTGTCACAGAGGGAAAACAGGAGTAAAAAATGAAAAAAACAACAGCAGAACAATTACAGGAAACCCAAAATAATATTGATATTGACCAGATTGTCAGCAGTGTTAAGGCGCTATATTCTTTGGTGGCAAATTTAATGGGAGCAGATAATCTTATTTTAAAAGCCGGCAAATTAGAGGCGCTTACACTACTGCGTTCACGGAAAACGCCGGAAAAGCTATTGGGGCTGCAGCGTGTTATTTATGAAAACCCAACCCTTTCCGAAGTGCCGGCTTGGGAAGATATTCCTGCTATTTTAGATAGTCTCTATGATGAATTGGCAGAGAAAATAGCACGCCGCACGGTACAGGATACAATTGAAAGAAAAGTTGCTGAAAAAATGCGGGAAAAACATGATGAATATCTTCTCGAGCTAAAAAAACAGCTGTTAAAAGAAGAAGGCGGTCCGGAAAACCCGCAAACCCTCAAAAAACTGGCTCAGCTGGAAAAATTGAGGCAGAAAAAACTTAACCGCTCAGCCTTGGAAATATTGCGGCCACGCACTTTGGAAGAAATTGTGGGTCAGCAAACAGCCGTTGAGGCTTTAATGGCCAAGCTAGCGTCGCCTTATCCGCAACATATCATTATTTATGGACCACCCGGTGTGGGTAAAACAACGGCGGCCCGCCTAGCCTTAGAAGCGGCAAAGAAACTTCCGCAAAGTGCTTTTGCCGCTGATGCTCCGTTTGTAGAGGTGGACGGAAGTACACTGCGTTGGGACCCGCGGGAAACTACCAATCCGCTGCTGGGTTCAGTCCATGATCCCATCTATCAGGGGGCAAGGCGTGATCTGGCAGACGGCGGAGTTCCCGAACCGAAGCCGGGTTTAGTCACCGAGGCCCATGGTGGTATTCTTTTCATCGATGAAATCGGTGAAATGGATCTGCAGCTGCAAAGTAAATTATTAAAAGTCTTGGAAGATAAAAAAGTTCATTTTGATTCTGCTTATTATGACTCCAACGATCCGCAGGTGCCGCAATATATTCGTACGCTTTTTGAGGAGGGCGCGCCGGCTGATTTTGTGTTGATCGGAGCTACCACCTGTGCACCGGAGCAAATTAATCCTGCCCTGCGTTCCCGCTGTACAGCTGTCTTCTTTGAGCCTTTAACACCGCAGGATGTACAAAAAATTGTCACGGAAGCAGCTGCTAAATTATCGGCAAAGCTAGAGCCGGGTGTCGCGGAGCTGATTGCCGAATATACAACGGAAGGTAGACAAGCTGTCAATTTGCTGGCAGATGCATTTGGGCGGGCCCTTTATAAGCAGGGCGAGACTGCAGAGCTGCTTATTAGCCGGGAAGAGGTTTTAGCCACTGTTCGTGCCGGCCGTTATAGTGCTCAAAGTAGCAAAAAAAGCACTACTGAGCCGCTTGTGGGTAAAGTTTTTGGTTTAGGGGTAAGCGGTTTTTTGGGCACCGTGCTGGAAATAGAAGCGGTAGCTTTCCCTGCTGCTCAGCCGGGCAAAGGTTCAATGCGTTTTAATGAGACGGCCGGCAGCATGGCCAGAGACTCCGTTTTTAATGCTGCGGCTGTTATTCGCCGTTTAACGGGGGAAGATCTGCTCAATTATGATTTGCACGTTAATGTTATTGGCGGGGGCAGAATTGATGGCCCTTCGGCCGGCCTGGCCGTGGTCATATCTTTATTGAGCGCTATTAAGGGTTGGCCTGTTGCTCAAGATCTAGCCGTAACCGGTGAAATTTCCTTGCAGGGATATGTACGGCCGGTAGGCGGCATTCCGGAAAAGTTGTACGGTGCACGTATGGCCGGAATTAAAACTGTACTGATACCGGAAGAAAATAAAGTAGATATACCGCCTTTGGAAGACATACAGGTCATACCGATTAGAAATGTGGAAGAAGCTTTGCCTTGGTTTTTTCAAGGTCTTACAACTGATGCTTTTTTGAGTAAGAGCTAATGGGAGAGGTGTACCGATGAGCGGGATAAATGAAAGAATACCCCCGCAGAATTTAGAAGCGGAACAATCAGTTTTGGGTTCAATGCTGATTGATCGTGAAGCCATCTTAACTGTGGCAGAAATCTTAAAACCTACTGATTTTTACCGTGAGGGTCATCAGAAAATTTATTCTGCCATGCTGGCTCTGGCTGAAAGGAATGATCCGGTTGATTTAATTACTTTAGCTGAGGAATTGGCTTTAAGAAATCAGCTTGAAGAGTTGGGGGGCATGCCTTATCTGACCACACTGGCCAATGTAGTGCCCACGGCAGCCAATGTTGCTTACTATGCCAAAATAGTGCAGGAAAAAGCAGTATTGCGCTCCATGATTAATGCGGCAACGCGTATAGTGTCACGCTGCTTTGAGGCGCAAGAGCCGGTGGAAGAAATCGTCGATGAGGCAGAAAAGCTAATTTTTGAGATTGCCCAGCGTTCCACCTCGCAGGATTTTGCCAGCATGAAGGATCTTTTAAAAGATGTTTTCGATAATATAGATAAGTTATGGGGCAATAAGGGTGGTGTGACGGGGGTACCTACTGGTTTTTATGATTTCGATAACCTGACCTGCGGTTTGCAAAATTCTGATTTAATTATTATTGCTGCCCGTCCCAGTATGGGTAAGACCACCTTGGCCTTAAATATGGCTCAACATATCGCCGTGAATGAAAAGCTGCCCGTCGCTATTTTTTCATTAGAGATGTCTAAAGAGCAATTGGTGCAGAGGATGTTGTGCGCCCAAGCCGGGGTTGATTCCCATAAATTACGGCGCGGCTATTTATCCGATGAAGATTATCCAAAGTTAACCAAGGCGGCCGGTCCGTTATCGGAAGCACCTTTATTTATCGATGATACGGCTGCCATTTCTGTCATGGAGATGCGGGCCAAGGCGCGTAGATTAAAAGCTGAACACGGTTTGGCCGCCATTTTTATTGATTATTTGCAGTTAATGCGTGGCAATGGGCGTGCAGAAAACCGCCAGCAGGAGATTTCCGCCATCTCCCGTTCTCTCAAAGCATTGGCTAAAGAATTGAATGTGCCGGTAGTTGCCTTATCGCAGCTCTCAAGGGCTGTTGAACAGCGGGAGAAAAAACGTCCTATCCTCAGCGATTTATTAGAATCCGGCGGCATTGAGGCCAATGCTGATTTGGTAGCTTTTATTTACCGTGAAGGTTATTATAATCCCAATATGGAAAACAGGCATGATACGGAAATTATCATAGCCAAACAGCGCAACGGCCCGGTAGGGACCATTAAATTGTATTTTAACGAAAGCCAAAATAAATTTCTTAATATTACCCATGATCATTAGATCAGACGGGATAAAAGGGGTATTTTTACTAGCAAAAATTGTTATTGACATTGACGCCGGTTTATAGTACTATATTGACCCGTAAGGCTATTTTTGAGCCATTAGCTCAGTTGGTAGAGCACCTGACTTTTAATCAGGGAGTCCCGCGTTCGAGTCGCGGATGGCTCACCATTTCGGCCCCTTGGTCAAGCGGTTAAGACACCGCCCTTTCACGGCGGT
>JAAZIQ010000022.1 GCA_012800795.1 Bacillota bacterium | reverse complement strand
GTACTTTTTGCAAATTTATATTGAGCAAACGTACTTTTAACATTAGCGGCGGGAAATGAGTACGAGCGCGGATTAGACCTAAGGGAGGCAATTCCAGCTGTGTATATCCCCGATCAAAAATGGTTAATCCAAGTTCAAGCTGCAGCGGGTCTAAAGTTGTGGTAAAGTTACCTAAAAGGCTGACAAAAACCAACATTCCCACAACAGCCAAAAGAACAAAAGCAACAGTCTGTCTCTTCACAGTAAGCAATTTATCACCTAATCTTCGAGCAGATACAGGCGAACCATATTTAAGGCATTCAGCACCGCCCGTTCCTTAATATTTTCCCGATTTCCGGTAAATATAAACTTTTGACATTTTTGACGTACTGCGGTTGCTAGACCAACAAAAACTAAACCTACCGGTTTTTCTCTTGTCCCGCCTGACGGCCCGGCCAGACCGGTGATACCCACACCAATATCAGATTCGGCTTTTATGCGAACATTTTGGGCCATGGCAAGTGCTACAGCCTCAGAAACAGCGCCATGCTCTGCGATCAGATTGGGCTCGATCCCTAGCATTTTTATTTTAGCTTCATTGCTGTATGTAACAAGACCTTGCAAAAAGTATTGTGAACTGCCGGGAATATTTGTCAAAGTATGAGCTAAGTAACCGCCTGTACATGATTCTGCCACAGCAATGGTCATTTTATTTTTTAGAAGCAGTGTAGACACTACTTCCGCCATTGTTTCTTGATCGCGGGCGTAAACCGAATTTCCTAAAAGACTCCGGATTTTTTCCTCCATGCTTTCCAGCATTTTAAGGCACTCACTTTTATTGGCTGCCTTTGCTGTCAGCCGCAAATGTACTTCTCCTTTTTTTGCTAAAGGGGCAATGGTAGGATTTATCTGACTGTGCAAGAGGTCAAAGAGCAGATTTTCGACGGCCGCTTCACCTATACCGATAACTTTTAGAATGCGAGAAAGTATGATACTGCCCGAGTCCGGCAAATAGGGTAAAACATATTTCACAAACATTGTTTCCAATTCGCGGGGAGGCCCCGGCAAAAGGATAATAATTTTTCCGTCCTGTTCTATCCAAATCCCCGGAGCCGTACCAAGCTCATTGGGCAGTAATTTGGCGCCCTTTGGCAGCAATGCTTGTTTGCGGTTATTTTCACTGAAAGTATGTCCGCGCTTAGCGAAAGAAGCCTGCAGATGTTTTTCCCAAGTTTCATCTATTTCCAAAGGCAGCTGTAAAACACTTGCTGCTGTTTCTTTTGTTAAGTCATCCATGGTAGGACCTAATCCCCCGGAGGTGATAATTATATCTGAGCGGGATAATGCCAACAGCAATGCTGCTTTTAATCTTTCAGCATTATCACCTACCACAGATTGCCAATATACATCAATCCCCTTTTCTGCTAGCTTTTCAGCAAGAAAACGTGCATTAGTGTTGGTTGTTTGCCCTAACAACAACTCAGTGCCAATGGCTATAATTTCTGCCCGCATGCAGCTCGCCCCCTTTAACGAATGCCCTCCTGTATAATACCACCGCCTAAAACATCATCATCTTCATAAAAAACAACTGACTGACCAGGAGTAACTGCTCGTTCCGGTTCGGCGAAATCGACACGAACTTTTCCGTCTTTTAGTGGTGATAATAGGGCTTTAACTTCTTTGGCATGATAGCGAATTTTTACCTTTACTTCTCTTTCTTCATTTAAAGTAGGGATAAGGATAAAATTTAAATCATCAGCTATTAAGGCACGGAAATAAACATCTTTGTCTTCACCGACAATAAGAGTGTTGTTTTCCACATCCAGCTTTACCACAAACATTGGTTTACCGACAGCTATGCCCAGACCTTTACGCTGACCTACGGTATAATTGACCAAACCCTGGTGTGTACCTAAAAAATTTCCGTTTACATCGATAATTGGGCCTGGTAAAGATTCAATATCTGTTTCCTCACGTAAAAAACGTTTATAATCATCATCGGGAATAAAACATATTTCCTGACTGTCAGGTTTATTGGCGACGGCAAGGCCGGCTTCTGCTGCCATTTCTCGGACTTCACTCTTTAAAAAATCACCTAGAGGGAAGAGAGTATGTGCTAACTGCTCCTGCGTTAAATTATAGAGGGAATATGTTTGGTCCTTACTTTTATCTTTTGCTTTTTTTAAACGATAACGCTGCCGTTCTTCATCGTAAATTATACGGGCATAGTGCCCTGTAGCAATGTACCAGGCTTCCAATTCCAAAGCTTTGCGTAACAATAAGTCAAATTTCATATAGCGGTTGCAGGCAATGCAGGGGTTGGGAGTTCGCCCTTTGCGGTAAGCATTAATAAAATAATCAACCACCTGCCGGCGAAAAGGCTCTTTAAAATTAACAACATAAAATGGTATCCCCAATTTATCTGATACCCTGCGAGCATCGTTTGCAGCCACTAAAGAACAACAGCCGCGACCCGAGTGCCTGGCTTCATCTTCAAAACCCTCAGATGTCCACAAGCGCATGTTAATACCAATCACTTCATAACCCTGTTTTTGTAAAAGAACAGCGGCCAGTGAACTGTCAACTCCTCCACTCATGGCTACAACTACGCGTCTTTTATTTAGGGTCATCATACCCACCTGCCCATCAAGTTTGTTCAATAATTATTTTAGCTTTACCGCTTGTGGCTTCTTGAATTTGTTTTTGGAATATTTCTACCGCTGTGAGAGGCACCATACAAATAACGCTGGCACCGGTTTCTTGATAATTTACAGCATCCACTTCGCCCCCACAGGCAGTTGCTTCACGCAGCACTGCGCCAATCAAATCATAGGAAACTTGGATAATGATTTTTTTCTTTAATACTGCTGTCACTTTTTTTGCAGCCTTTAAGCCTGCTTCTGCACAACTTCTATAAGCACGTATTAATCCGCCAATACCTAATTTTACTCCGCCAAAATAACGTGTTCCTACTACCACCACATTAGTTAAGCCGGCTTTTTCGATGGCCTGTAACATGGGAGGCCCGGCTGTTCCTGCCGGTTCTGCCGCATCACTATAGCGGCAAATTGCAGCATCTCCCAATCCCAATTTATAAGCATACGCATTATGTGTGGCATCAAAAAATTCTTTACTCACCTGCTCTATAAAATTTTTTGCCTCTTCTTCATTATCTATTCGGCTCACACTGGCAATAAAACGGCAGGCTCCGACAGCAATTTTAACTCGTACCGGATCAGCTACTGTAGTAAAACGATCAATCACTGTCTTCACCTGCCTGACGCCTTAAGGAATGCCAATGCGCCAAGCGTTCTTTAATGGTGCGTTCATAGCCTTGGTTTTTAGGCCGGTACAATCTTGGACGCTTCATTCCTTCAGGGAAGTAGTTTTGTGCGACAAAAGCTTGCGGGTAATCATGGGGATAACGATATCCCTGCCCGTGGCCAAGTTTTTTAGCACCACTAAAACTAGTATCTCTCAAATGCAGCGGCACGCGGTCACCGGATCTTTTTTTAACAAGGGTCATTGCTTCTTCAATGCCGCGATAAGCTGCATTGCTCTTGGGCGCGGATGCCAAGTATGTTGTTGCCTGGGCTAAAGGAATTCTGGCTTCCGGCATACCCAGCATTCGCACTGCTTCAGCAGCAGCCGTTGCCACCAGCAATCCATGCGGATCGGCATTACCAATGTCTTCAGAGGCTGAAATTACCAGTCGCCTAGCAATAAATAACGGGTCTTCTCCTGCTTCCAACATCCTTGCCAACCAGTATAATGCTGCATCCGGATCTGAGCCTCGTATCGATTTAATAAAGGCAGAGATCACATCATAATGAGCGTCGCCATCGCGGTCATAAATTACAGCACGACGCTGCACAGCTTCCTCTGCTAGCTGCAGGTCAATAATTATCTTGTTTTCCGGCGACGGCTTGACCAGAGCAGCTGCTAGTTCCAGTGCATTTAAAGCAGCGCGAGCATCTCCATTGGCCATTAGTGCCAAATGGCCAACGGCTTCATCAGTTAATTCAATGGTATGGGAACTGACTTTCGGCAATGCTTTTAATAATAGTTCCTTAATATCTGCCTCACTTAACGGCTCAAAAGGAAAAATGCGCAGACGTGAAAGAAGTGGTGCATTAACTGAGAAATATGGATTTTCAGTTGTAGCACCGATTAATACTATCAGCCCTCTTTCCACAGCGGGAAGCAAAGCATCCTGCTGCGCTTTATTAAAGCGATGTATTTCATCAATAAAAAGAATGGTCCGCCGCCCATCTGCGGCTAAACGCTGGCGTGCTTCTTCTATAATTTTACGCAATTCACTCACACTAGATGATACGGCATTAACCCTGACAAATGCAGCGTTTGTTTCCAGGGCAATTATTTCAGCCAGAGTCGTTTTTCCGCAACCAGGGGGACCGTAAAATAGCAACGATAATAATACATCACTCTCTATGATGCGGCGCAGCACTTTTCCTGGGCCTACCAAATGTTTTTGTCCCACGAATTCAGCCAAATTCCTTGGTCTTACACGCATTGCGAGCGGGCCGTGCTTTTTTAATTCTTCTTCTTCACGCATGCTATAGATATCCATTTTATCACCCGTTTAAATTGGCTAACATTCTTCTGGCCTGTAAGTACAGACCGCATTCAACACGTTTTTTCTGCAGCTCACACCCTAAAGCATACGGCTTGCTAAAATCCTTATTAATGTTCCAGGCAGCTGCATGGCAGCCCCCGCCGCAATAAAAGCGGGCAAAACAACCGCGGCAGATCTCTTTAACAACGGTATCTAAGGTTTGAAAAGCTGCTAATTTTTGAGGCTCCACGCCAAACGCGACATGACCGACATAAAAATCCTCTTGACCGACAAACTGATGACAAGGGTAAAGGCTTCCATCAGGCGTAACAGCTAAATAAGTATTTCCGGCACCGCAGCCAAGAGCTCTTTTTTTGGCGCAAGGCCCATGATGCAGATCAATTTCAAAATGAAAGAAATAAACCCTTTTCCCTTTCTGTTCCCACTCCCAGAGAAGTGCCGCAAGTTTTTCATATTCTGCAAATATGATAGGTAAATCCTTTTCGCTGATGGCTTCATCCGCATCCGGTTCCAAGACAACGGGCTCTAAGGAAAGAGATGTAAAGCCTTCATTTACAAGCGCTTTAACATCTTCTGTAAAATCCAGATTATAACGTGTAAAGGTGCCTCGCAAATAGTAATTGTCATTATTTCGACCGGAAACAACTTTTTTACAATTTTTCAATACTTGCTGCCAACTGCCTTCTCCACTTGGTGTTACGCGAAATCTATTATGCACAGTTTCCCGACCATCTATAGACAGTACTATGCTTATATTTTCTTGATTAAGATATTCTATCATTGCCGGTGTTAGCTGATAAGCATTGGTGGTTACAGTAAACTTGATGACTTTCCCTAAAGCTGCAGCTTTATGTTTGCCATAAGCTACCGTTTCCCGGAGTACAGGGAAATTGAGCAGTGGCTCACCGCCAAAAAAATCAATTTCACAATGTTTACGCCCTTTGCTGGCTTGAAGTAAGAAGTCTACTGCTTGTTTAGCTGTTTCCAAAGGCATGAGGCCGCGTGTACCCCCGTAATGCCCTTCGTGGGCAAAACAGTATTTGCAGCGCAAATTACATTCGTGTGCCAGGTGCAAACACAAAGCTTTGACTACACCGTCTGTCTTTAAATCCAATGTTCTTTCTTGACTAAAAAGAATCTCTTTGTCCTGTAATTCTACAATCTCCTGTAATACATGCTTTGCCGTTTCTGGCCCATATTTGGCAGTTAAAGCTTCCTCCACTTCCTGAAGACTGCTTCCCTGATTAATTTTTTCTACGGCAAAATAAGCCGGTTCATCCAATATATGTAGTGCGCCGCTGTTAACATCAAGAGCTAAATTTAATCCATGTAAGGAAAATGTATGAACCATAAGATGTTCCTCTCTTCTCTTCTAAAATATATTTCTCCCGTCTTACTGCAAAGAAAAAGCGCGCCTGCTTCAGCACGCTCCAGTTAACGGCTTAAAGAAAAAAGTAGTCATTGACTACTTTTATTCTGTGGTTTCTCTTATACAAGGTTGGTTAGCCACAGTACATGAAGTTTTACAGGCTGATTGACAAGATGTGGGGCATTCCCCGCATCCGGTATTACTGCCAAAAAATTGGCCAACCTCTGGATTAACGGTTATGATATGTGCTTTTTTCAAAACTTTCGCCCTCCTCTTTGATTCCAAAATAATTATAACATAAAGGAAGAAGTCGGTAAAGATTTAAAAAGCGCTGCAAAAGCAGCGCTTTTCTTCACATATTAGGCTTCATTGTTTTCATAAACACTTTTACAAAATTCTACACCGGCTAGAGCATCGTTGGCATAGGCATCGGCACCGGTAAATTCCCTGACATCTTCATTAACAACTGCCCCACCTATAATAACTTTGACCTGATCTCTTAAGCCTGCTTCTTTTAGTGCCTCAATTACGTTCTTCATTTCCGGATAAGTAGTATTCAATAGCGCACTCAATCCTAAAACTTTTGTGCCACTTGTTTTTACCATTTCCACAAAATTTTCTGTGGGCACATCTACTCCTAGATCTATTACTTTAAAACCATGACTGCGAAGCAAATTAACAACAATATTTTTTCCAATATCGTGGATATCCCCGCTTACTGTGCCAATAACTGCAGTACCGATTATTTGCCTTTCTGCGCTCATGACAGCAATATATGGCTCAAGCTTTGCCATAACTCCCTGCATTATTTCTCCCGACAACATAAGGTCAGTCAGAAAATACTTTCCAGAAGCATACAACTCGCCGACTGCAACAATTCCTTCATTGCACTCATTAATAATGTCAATCGGTGAAACTTTCTGTTCCAGTTTAGCATCTACCAGTTCGTTCACCTTATCTTCATCCAAATCACGTAACGCTTTAGCTAATTCGGTCATGATCGAATGCTTACCCCTTTCTGAGAGTGCATTTTTTCTTTCACAAAACAAATGAGCGAATAATAAGTTCTGCAAGCTTGTCAAATAATTTTATCGGTCGAAATCTAAATCCTTTTTAAAGGAAGGCAGCTTATTATTTTTTTAACATCTCCTTTCCTTTATTTCTATTATTGATTCCACAGCATTTAATATGTATTATTTTAAAACGCTCGGAGACAAGAGCGTTGCCACCATATTTTTAGTATGTTCATTGTAGTTGATAAGAAGTAGATATATTTTTCTACAGTTATTATATACCAACCTTGAGAGAACTGTCTAGAATCGAAAATTATGTTAATTAGCAGCTACATTTAGATGAAGCAATAAATAAATAGATTATTGCATTTCGCACAGGTTGAAAATTTCTGAACTTTCCCCAAGAATAAAGCTTAGCTATTCGCAGTCGCCTCTGCTTTTTAGCAGGTAACATAATTTTATTTATTATTCTTGCAGCAGAGAGAAAAATCCTTTTCGTTAGCAGGATTTTCACATCAACTCTATTTTTTGCATAAGCTAAAGCAAAAGTGTGGGAGGAAAGAAAAGAATTATGTACAAGCGAATAATTCAACATAAAAATTTTGCTTACTTTATTTATTTGTTATTTGCTGCCTTAGTCCTTCTTTTATTCGGTAATTATGTAGCAGCTGTCTATCTTTTCGGATATTTTATCTATAATTTTTTCTACCGCCGATTTTTTAACAGACCCGCACTCCTACTTACAGGAACGCTACTAATAATGGCCGGTTTTCTTTTTACCGTGCAGTGTTTATTATTTTTAAATTTAAATCGATTTAGTTTCATTAATTTGGTAATGATTCTTTTAATATTTTTTCTCAAAGTTTTTAGATATTTGCTAAAACCAACAAAAAAATATATACATATAAACATCGAAAAAACAATCATATTTTTTTTTTAATTTTAATTTGCTGCCGTCTTATAGCTTTTAGCGGCTTTGTAGTAACGGGCAATTTGGCAACTCTGACAATTTGCACTTTAATAATCCGCCTGGGTTTTACTTTCCTTTACTGCGCCTTATCCTAGATTTAAGGCTTTATATCTATAGGTATTTAAATAAATACATTGACAAAAAAAAAGACCGATTTTTGACGGTCTTTTTTTTTACAAATTAATGCCAAATATTCCTCCGGCAGCACCGGTGGTAAAAGCCAGTATAACTTTTGTAATATAACTTAAATCCAGGCTAAAATCAGGTAGTACAATCACAGCTATTACTATAAGTCCGGCCAAATACAGCAAACCGGTAATGCCTCCGTTGAGCCAACCTTTAACTTGCAGCTTTCTGGTTACATAAGCGGCAGCAATAAAAATTGAAACTAAAGAAGTGGCATAAGCCGTAAATGGTAAAATACTTTCCGAGAGTTGTGTGTAATGAATTAGTAAACTAAAAACCAAAAAAGCAACAAGTGACAAAAAATAAGCTAAAAGAACTCCTTTAGCCACAGTAATCACAGTGGCCGGCGGACGTAGCTGTAGAGCCGCGGTATTTTTCTTTGGCATTGAGTTCACCTCCACAAGTTCCTACTTGAATGTATGAACCCAATTTAGAGATTATACCGCAGCATATTCCATTAATTTATTAATCTTTAATAATAGATTCAACAGAAAACCGTGCCATGCGTATTTGAACATTATCAGCAACACGGAGAGTTATTTCATCACCATTAATTTTTTCAATGGTGCCGTAAATGCCGCCGATGGTACGAATTTTGTTCCCTACGGCTATGCTTTCCAGCATTTCTTTACGCTGTTTTTGCTGTTGTGCTTGTGGCCGAATAACCATAAAATACATGACTACAAAAAACACAATCAGCGGAGCCAGTAATCTAATAGTTTCATTCATTATTAATTATACCTCCTTTTTGCGCCCAAAGCGAGCGTTGAAATCTTGATAAAAATCGGGAAAGCTTCCATTAATTATGCTTTCGCGCATAGCATTCATAAAATGAATCAGCATATAGAGATTGTGATAAGTAGTAAGGCGTAAGCCAAATATTTCATTTGCCTTAATTAAATGCCGTATATAAGCCCTTGTAAAGTTGCGGCATGCATAACAACGGCATTCTTCCTCCAAAGGTTTAAAATCACGGGCATAAGGGGCATTGCGTACCGTTAAATATCCATCCCTGGTCATAACGGTACCATTTCTGGCTATGCGTGTCGGCAGTACGCAATCAAACATATCAACGCCGCGCTTAACTCCCTCGATTAAATAATCTACTGTACCCACGCCCATTAGATAGCGTGGTTTATTTTTTGGCAGCAATGGCACGGTTACTTCCAGCATTTCATACATCAATTCAGCTGGTTCGCCTACACTTAAACCTCCGATGGCATAACCCGGAAAATCGAGGGAAACCATTTGGCGTGCACTTTCGCGCCGTAAATCTGCATACATGCCGCCTTGAACTATCCCGAAAATAGCCTGCTGCGAGTTTGTTTTTGCTTTCAGGCAGCGTTCTGCCCAGCGCGTTGTACGTAAAAGGGAATCTTTAATGTATTTTCGCTCCGCTGGATACGGCGCACATTCATCAAAAGCCATGGCAATGTCAGAACCTAAAGCTTCCTGTATAGCTATTGCCTTTTCCGGGCTTAAAAAATGTTCCGAGCCGTCTAAATGCGAACGAAAAGTGACTCCCTCTTCACTTATTTTGCGCAGCTTACTTAAACTGAAAACCTGAAAGCCTCCACTATCAGTGAGAATGGAGCGATCCCAATTCATAAATTTATGTAATCCACCAGCTTCTGCTATTAGCTCGTGGCCGGGACGCAAATAAAGATGATAAGTATTACTTAAGATAATTTGAGCACCTATATCTTTGAGTTCTTCTGGGCTCATAGCCTTTACGGTTGCTTGTGTACCCACCGGCATAAATACCGGAGTAGGAATATCGCCGTGCGGTGTATGTAAAATGCCGGCACGTGCGCCTGTAACGGGACATTCTTTAACTAAAGTATATGTTACAGCCAACTTTTCTCTCCTCTTGTAGTAGTTTACCCATATTTTTGTTCTCTGTCAATTATAGAATCAACATGGCATCTCCAAAACTAAAGAAACGATATTTTCTTTGTACTGCTTCCCGGTATGCTGCAAGTACCTTCTCTCGGCCGGCAAAGGCGGAGACAAGCATTAATAAGGTTGATTTGGGAAGATGGAAATTAGTCAGCAGCAGATCAACAACTTTAAAGCGGTAACCTGGGTAAATAAAAAGATCTGTCCAGCCACTGGCGGCTTTAATTTTGCCGTTAATATCTGCAATCGTTTCTAAAGTTCTGCAGGAAGTGGTGCCAACGGCAACAATTCTTCCGCCATTACTTTTACATTGATTTAGTACTTGCGCAGCCTTTTCCGAAACAGAATAGTATTCGCTATGCATTTTGTGATCTTTAATGTGCTCCACTTTTACCGGACGAAAGGTGCCAAGCCCCACATGTAGTGTCAGATAAACAAGGGAAACCCCTTTGGCTGCAATTTTTTGCAGCAGTTGCGGTGTAAAATGCAAACCTGCTGTTGGTGCAGCAGCAGAGCCCTGTTCTTTAGCATACACGGTCTGATAACGGTTTTTATCAACCAGTTTTGTTTTTATATAAGGAGGTAGCGGCATTTCTCCCAGGCGATCCAGCACATCTTCAAAAATGCCGGTATAAAAAAATTCAACTAAACGCCCGCCATCCGGCAGCACTTCCAAAATGCGTGCTTTGAGTTCACCGGTTCCGAATATTACTTCTGCACCTGCTTGTAAACGTTTTCCCGGTCGTACAATTGCCTCCCAGACATGCAAAGATCTTTTGTTAAGCAGCAAAATTTCCACAAGGCCGCCACTGTGCAGTTTACGTCCAATAAGGCGAGCAGGCAGCACCTTCGTATTGTTTAGGACTAAAGCATCGCCTGCTTTTAAATACTGTAGTATATCTTTAAAACACCTATGCTCAATTCTGCCTGTCTCTTTATGCAGAACCAGCAGGCGTGCATCTGAGCGGTTTTTCAGAGGAGTTTGTGCAATTAATTCCAGGGGAAGTTCATAATCAAAATCATCTACTAGCAAGCAACCACCGCCTCAATACTTCTGCTATCTAGCTTTTTGCTTGAAACAATTTTTATGCAGCTATAATTTTTTTTTCTTTTTATAGTAACGTTCCTTTTCACTGAAAATGCAGCCGCAGTAAGGCTGGCGATATAAATTCAGAGCCTTGGAAAGTGTAATGCTTTCTTTATAGCCCGGCCTTAAATCTTCATAAATAAATTCTACGCCATACTCGTCAGCTGCTTTCTGTGCCGCTTCCTGCAGAAGTAAATGATCCTGATACGGGCTAATGGCCAGTGTTGTGGAAAATCTTTTGTAACCTAGTTCCGCGGCTTTGCGTGCCGTTTCACGCAAGCGCAATGCATAACAGCGGCGGCAGCGCTCTGCAAGATTTTCCATCGCCCGAGTCAAAAACATTTCCAATTCATAGTTTTTATCGACCGTAAGAGGGATGTTTTCTTGTTGACAATAAAACTCAAGCGTTTCCAAACGTTTTCTAAATTCTCGATAGGGATGGATATTGGGATTGTAGAAAAAACCATGAATTTTATATCCCAAGTCCCGAAACCTTTTTACGCTATATGTGCTGCAAGGAGCACAGCACATATGCAATAACAATTCCACTGCTACCACCTACCATAATGTCTCTTGCTCATTTTGTCGCAGCATAGGCAAACCCAAATGTTGATAAGCTCGTGGAGTCACTACACGCCCACGCGGCGTTCGCTGCAGAAAACCTATTTGCATCAAATAAGGTTCATACACATCTTCAATGGTTTCTGTTTCTTCGGAAATGGCAGCCGCCAAAGTATCAAGACCGACGGGACCACCGCCGAATTTCTCAATCATTGTCCGCAATAAGTGCCTGTCCACTTCATCTAAGCCCAAACTATCAACTTCCAGCATTTGCAGTGCCTGTTTTGCTACAGAGGTATTAATCACATTATTGGCCTTAATCTGTGCAAAATCCCTTACTCTTTTTAGCAAGCGGGTTGCTACTCTTGGTGTACCACGAGAACTTTTCGCAATGGTTAAAGCTCCTGCTTCGTCAATTTCAACCTGTAATATTTTTGCCGCCCTCATAATAATTTCCTTCAATTCATGATCTGAATAAAATTCCAAACGGGCAACAACGCCAAAACGATCACGCAGTGGAGAAGACAAAGCACCGGCACGGGTAGTAGCGCCAATTAATGTAAACGGCACCAAATCGAGTCGGAGTGAGCGAGCGCTGGGGCCTTTACCGATGATAATATCCAGGGCAAAATCCTCCATGGCAGGATATAATATTTCTTCTACTGAACGGTTAAGGCGGTGAATTTCATCAATAAACAAGACATCATAGGGGGCTAAATTGGTCAATATTGCCGCTAAATCACCGGGACGCTCAATGGCAGGCCCCGAGGTTGCCCGTAAATTGACCCCGAGTTCTGCTGCAATAATTTGAGAAAGCGTAGTTTTACCCAGACCAGGCGGTCCATATAATAAGACATGATCTAAGGAGTCACCGCGTTCCCGCGCTGCTTTAATAAATACGCTCAAATTCTGCTTTAGCTTTTCCTGACCGATATACTCGGATAAAGTGCGCGGACGCAAAGAATTCTCCTGAATATCATCTTCTGCGCGCCTACGTGCAGAAATAATTCTTTCTTCCATTATTTCCTCCTCACCGCCTACTCATATGTGCCAGCACTTTTCTTACTATTTCTTCTGTGGTCATGTTTTCCTTACCGGCTATGGCCTGTAAAGCTTCTTGAGCTTCTGAACCTTGAAATCCTAAAGCCAATAAAGCTTGCAAAGCATCGCTTATACTGTCGCCGGCAACAATATCCCCTGCCTGCGGCTTTATGCTCATAGTTTCCGGCGATAATGCAGGAACTTTTTCCTTTAATTCTACAATCAGCCGCCGAGCAGTCTTTTGCCCCACTCCTGGTATTTGGGTTAACATCTTTACATTTTCCTGCAACAGTGCTAAATAAAAATCGGCAACGGAAAAAGTAGAGATGACTCCCAAGGCCACACGCGGACCAATGCCGGAGACTGTTAACAACTGCTTAAAAAGATTTAGTTCTTCCGGATGCAAAAAACCATATAGTTGTAAGGTATCTTCGCGCACCGCCAAGTAAGTATATAATTTAACTTCTACTCCCGTCTGGCCGATACTCCTTTGGACCGAGGCGGGCACATGCAGCAACCAGCCAATGCCGCTATTTTCAAGCACTACTGTTTCTTTGTCTACAGAAACCAGTTTGCCACTGAGATAGCTAAACATATTTTCCCCTCCGCCTTATTATTTCGCGGCTGGTGCAACTGTGTGCATGACAGAGGGCTACAGCAAGCCCATCGGCTGCGTCATCCGGACGGGGAATCTCATTTAAACCTAAAATCAGTTTTACCATCTGCTGTACCTGGTTCTTCTCAGCCTTGCCATATCCTACTACAGCTTGTTTGACTTGTAAAGGTGTATACTCATATACCTGTAACCCTGCGTGACAAGCAGCCAGAACGGCAACCCCCCTAGCTTCCCCTACCTGCATTGCACTGATGGCGTTCTTAGCAAAAAATATTTTTTCTATGGCGACTGTGTCTGGGTTATAACTTGTTAGTATTTGCTGCAGTCCCTGGTAAATTTGCAGCAGACGATCCGGCATCGGTGTCTTTGCCGGTGTTCTGATACAGCCATATTCAAGGGCACAAGCTTTTTGTCCTTCTATTTTTACAACACCATAACCGGTAGCAGCAATACCGGGGTCAACACCTAAAATTAACAAAAAGACCTCTCCTTAAGTAAAAAATAATTCTAATGCAAACAGATATTCGCTTTTATAGTATTGATTTCCTGCCGGCTTAAATTTTGGTGACTAGATTCCCGGTAATTTGTTCCACTATATCGTACATATTGGTTATTTCACCAATCTGCAGTTTATCTTTTAGTTGGAAAAAATCCAAACAGAGGCCACAAGAATAAAGCTCTACACCCCTTGCAGTTAATTTTTGCAGAGAATCCAGCACAGGTGATTGAGCACAAGTCAATTTAACAGCGCTGTTAATAAAATATATTGCTTTGGGTAATTTTCTGCTTTCTGTTAAAGCATAAAAAAATGATTTCATTAAAATTACCCCTAACTCATCACTGCCGTGCCCCAGCCTATCGGAAGTAACCAAGAGTATTTTTTTGTCGGGGGCTCCGGATACGCTAATGGAGTCTTCTTCTTTTAGCAAGCTTATAGTATATATACCTGCCTCTTCTTTTACTGCTGACGAAATATTTAAAGAGGCAGCCAGTTTTAAAATATTGTTTTTGGCTGTTTCGTTATCCACTAAAACATCTAAGCTGCCGGCAGACAGGGCAGATAATCTTTTTTTCGTTTCCACCACAGGTTGCGGACAGGACATACCGCGGCAGTCCAATATTTCTTTTTTCATTTTTTCACCTCTGCTGTAATTTTTGGATATAACCATTTTACCATTTAGGCAAAGGAAAATCACTTTTTTAAGAGAAATAATAGAAAGTGAGGGGGTGTTTACTGTTGGATAACTCTGCAATCCCTTTAACAGCAAATTTTGAACCAAAAAATTATTGGGTAGCTCTAGAAACAGCCAGAGAAAAATTAAAAGTCGGCGACCCAGTTAGGATGGCAAATAATAGCGGCTGTGAATATGAAAATAATCGTTTTAAAGTTATCTGCTTGAATCACACTTTTTCCATTTCCTTTCCTGAGGGCCGCGTTACTTATCAAGAAAGCGAACTTCAACCGGCTATGCCACTGCAGTTAATTATGCTAAATTATTTGTCGCGCGCAGATGGTACGCCTTTAACATATAATTTTATTACCTATAGGGATTTAGATGGCGGAACTGCTTTTTATGATGCCTTCTTTAGAACGGCAATAAAACCCATTAGCGATCATTTTGGCATGAATCCGGAACTACTAATTAAGGCAGCGCAAGCTTTCGGTGGTGTTCCCTTTCCCCACTCGACCGGCACCGCCGTGCTGATATATTTGCTTCCGCGTGTGCCACTGCTTTACCAGCTTTGGGCAGGAGATGATGAAATTCCTGCTCAGGCTAACATCTTGTTTGACCGCACAGCCAATCATTACCTGCATACAGAAGATTTGGCAACAGCCGATTATGTCTCCCGTTTATTAATTGCACAAAGCCAAAAGTAATAACATTTAAAAAGCAACTCTTCAATCTATTGAAGGAGTTGCTTTTTTGCTTTGGTTAAGCTTACAAGACTAAGCACTTTTTATACCGTTGGCAGCCTTCTCTTCTGCCAACCTGCGGCGCAAAAAATCACCACTGACTTTTTCTGCCTGGACCAAAATCTCAGCCAGTTCCATCAACAAAGCGCTATATGGTGTTAATAAATCTTTCACAGCGGCTTCCTGTTCAGCTATGATTTGTTGTATTTCTTTATGCATCAGACTGCCGGGCAAATCTTCTAGCGATACCACACCAAGAGAAGACATGCCGGAAGCAATAATGCGCTTTGCTACTTCAACTGCTTGTGCAAAATCATTGGCAGCTCCTGTGGAGCGATTCCCTAAAACAAGTTCCTCTGCCACAGCACCCGCTACCATGATGGCAATTTGTTCTTCAAGATATTCCTGCGTGTATAGATAGCTGTCCTTTTGGGGTCTCTGACGCATATATCCCAAAGCTTTGCCCCGCGGAGTGGTGGTAATATTGGCCACAGAACCGGGACGTTGTAGTTCACTGGCCAGAGCATGGCCGCCTTCATGGACGGCTACACGCCACAGCTCTTCTTTGTCCGGCTTGCGTTCCATTTTTTCTCCCATCATCACTTTGTCAATGGCTTCAGTAAAATGATGCTGTGAAATTCTTTCCTTGTTATCGCGCATTGCAAGGATTGCCGCTTCATTGGCAACGCTTTCCAGATGCGCGCCGGAAAACCCGAAAGTTTCGCGAGCCAATTTCTCTAAATCCACATCATAATCCAGCGGTTTATTGCCGACATGCAACCGTAGTATTTCCTGACGCGCTTCAAAATCAGGCAAATCAACCTGCACAACACGATCAAAACGTCCTGGCCTCAATAACGCCTTATCCAGTAAATCTGCACGGTTGGTAGCACCGATGAGCAATACACGCACTCTATCATCTACACTCAGCCCATCCATTTCAACTAACAATTGATTTAGAGTTTGGTCGTATTCATGGTGAGATGTATGAGTTCCTCTTTTCCCTCCAAGAATTTCTATTTCATCTATAAAAATAATGGCACTACTCTTTTTTTCCTTCAGGGCTAAAGAGCGTGCTTTAGAAAAAATATCACGTACACGTTGAGCCCCCACGCCGGCATAAAGCTCAATAAATTCACTGCCACCGGCTGTTAAAAAAACAGAATCTGTATAAGCTGCAGCGGCTTTTGCCAAAAGAGTTTTTCCTGTCCCCGGCGGGCCCACTAATAAAATACCTTTTAAAGGGCGAATACCCATTTTGGCTATACGCTCGGGATAACGAATAAAATCCAATGCTTCCAATAGCTCTTTTTTGGCTGTATACTGGCCGCCAATTTGTTCAAAATCAACAAGACCGGAACTTTTATTGGCTTCAACCACTGTAAATTCTTTCTTACCACCGTTGCGAACAGTGGTAAAATAATAAAGCAAGCCAAGCATTACTGCCAAAAAAATGAAAGGGGCTATATTAACACCCTGCCAGGCCAAAACCACGACCAGGGCAAGGGACGCCCCTACCCCCACTTCCAAAATCATGTGCGCTCACCCTCCTTTTGCCACCGCTGACGTTTAATGGTTGCATAAAGATAGGCATCATCATGCTGCAGTTTTAAATAGATATTTTCCTCGTCAACCGTAAAATGATGTTCTGTAATTTTATATTCAGACAGAGTCCTGGCAATATATTGTGCCATTTCCGTAAAATTCCCTCTCTGTTCTCCTTCATATAGGGCAATTTGTACCGCCTGATAAGCGTTTGCGAGTAACTGGTTACGCTGATCAAGAAGGTCGAGATGATATTTATCTTCAGGCAGAAAATTCTCAATTTCCTGCTGCAGCTTTCGATATGCTGACGGAAAATCTTTTACATTTTTTAACTTAACCACTATCACATATTTCCCGTCTTCCTGTTGGATATTAACCGCTTGCACACTTTGCAGCTCGTTCAATCTTTTTAAAAGAGGTTCTTTTACCATTTGTTTTTGGCGCAGCGAAATTAAGCCTACAGATAAAGCCAAAGTTAAAAAAAAGGCCAGAGCAGCAGCAGTCCACTTAAAGTTCTTCATTTAATCGCCCTTCCTAAAGCCAAACTCATTAGTTTACATAATATATTATAACATGGCTTATCTGCACTGCCAACTGGAAATAGATGATTACAAAAAAGAGCGGCTTTGCCGCTCTCTTGCTCTCTATTTCCCCTCTAATTCTCCTATGAGGTCGTAACCAGCGAAACCGGTAATTCTGACCGGCAAAAATGCCCCGCTTTTTGCCTGCAGCCCGGAGACCCGGATATAGCCATCTACTTCTGGAGCTTGCATTTCTGTTCTTAAGAGCATAATCTTTGGATTTTGGGCAGAGCGCCCATCCACCATGGCCATAAAAGTTTTGCCAACAAGACTTTTTTGTTTTTGTGTAATAATTTCGCTTTGTACACTTATGGCTCTGTTTAATCTTTCTTTTTTTACTTCTGGTGAAATCTGATCAGGGTAACGGGCTGCTGCCGTCCCTTCCTCCCTTGAATAGCTGAAAAATCCCACTCGGTCCAGTTTAGCCAAACGCAAAAATGCCAGTAATTCCTGAAAATCTGCTTCTGTTTCCCCCGGGAAACCAACAATAAAAGAAGAACGCAAAGTTAGATTGGGAATCTCCTGGCGTAATTGGGCTATAAGCTGTAAAATCTCTTTTGAACTCAATTTACGCCCCATACGTCTGAGAATGCGGTCTGAAGCATGCTGCAGGGGAAGATCCAGGTAATTACAGACTTTATCCAGCTGTGCCATTGTTTTTACAATGCGTTGATTAAGTCGTTCCGGATAAGCATAAAGAAGTCTAATCCATGCAAAACCATCAATAGCTGCCAATTCAGTTAAGAGTTCCGGCAGCTCCAATCGGCCGCTGCGATCTATACCATAGAGCGTAATGTCCTGTGCAACTAAATTTAACTCTTTAACACCTTTTGCCGCCAGCTTTTGGGCTTCTTTAATTATTGCGTCCATCTTGCGGCTGCGATAAGGACCGCGAATTGCCGGGATAGCACAATAGCTACAGTGATTATCACATCCCTCGGCTATTTTTAAATAAGCAGTATGCTCCGGTGTAGATAGCAGCCTCGCTGCATAATCAGATGCTTGATATTCACCCTGAAGAAAAATGGCACGCTTACCTTCTAGGCTGCGGCGAATAGCAGCCGCGGCTGCATGAAGGTCATTAGTGCCGAAAATGCCGTCTAATTCAGGTATTTCCAGCAATAATTCCTCTCCGTAACGCTGCGCCAGACAGCCTGCAGCTAAAAGGACTTGACATTTATCATTTTTTAATTGTGCCAGCTCTAAAATTTTATTGATTGATTCTTGTTTCGCCGTTTCAATAAATCCACAAGTATTAATAATAATGGCATCGGCCTGAGCCGGATTAGTCACAATCTTGAAATTCTCCGACGCAAGTTGTGCTAGAATCACTTCACTATCTACTAAATTTTTTGCACAACCTAGGGAAATTAATGCTACTTTAATTCCAGACATGCTTTTTGCCTCCAAGCAATTTTCTGCGTTTAGTATAATGGAGGTGCCCTTACTTGTCAAAACTTTTCTCTTAATGAATAAAAAAGCTACACAAGATGTGTAACTTTTTTTCTAATCCTCTATTAGAACAATGGTTAGAGTATATGCATAAGGTGTGTCGGGTAGCTGAACTTCTTGCTCATTAATCTCTAATGATACTGCCGGCGGATTACCTAGGCGAATGCTCATTTCTTTTACTGCAGTAGCACTCTGATTGGAACGAAATGTACCGGAAAGAACTTCATTCCCATCAGCCATAATTCTAATCCAGCAGGCATCAGTTAAAATAAGTTTTGCCCTCAAATGATCTGCATTGGTAACTATAAAGCGAACTTTATCAGTATTGGGATCCCGTGTAACCGTTACCGGCGGCGCCTCAGGTTCTTCATCCTCTGGCTCTTCATCCGTCGGCTCCGTTACTTCATCTTCTTCAGCATTTTCTTCGCCCTTTGCTTGATCTTCAAGCATATTTTCTTCACCATTTATGGGTGGATTATTAGACTGGGAATCGTCTGTCATTATTTTTTTGGCAAGAAAATATACGGCCACAAGTAAACTTAGAATAATTAAGATTGCATCTAATTGCCGTGGAATTTTTTGTTTTTTCCCAGAGTTATTTCTTTTTTTTGCGCGAGGCTTGTGGTGAGCAGTTACTGATTCCTGATTTAAAGTATCTACAGAATCCTCTCCTTCTTTTGCCATGTATTGATTAAAACGTGTGATTAAATCCTGGGCATCTAAGCCTAATATAGTGGCATATTTTCTCAATGCGCCCTTTGCATAAACTTCACCCGGGAAAAGGGAAAACCGTTCATTTTCCAAAGCTTTAAGATATTTTTTGGGAATCATTGTGCGTTCAGTCATTTCTTCCAGCGACAGACCTAATGCTTCACGAGCCTTTTTTAATTCTGAACCGATATCAGCCGACATATCTTCACCCCATCCGATTTGTAATTAAGAATTATCGCGGTCAAAGAATAATTTTTTAGCCTGTTCCGGTGTGATAAAAACTTCCCTTGCTTTACTACCCTCGAATTGACCGATAAAGCCGCGTCTTTCCATATCATCAACCAAGCGCGCCGCTCGAGTATAACCTATGCGCAAGCGTCTTTGTAGTAAAGAGATGGAGGCCGTTCCAGCTTCGGCAAATAACATTACCGCCTCCGGAAACAATTCATCTTCTTCATAAAACTCATCAGTTTCCTCTTCTTCCGGCAGCAGTTGTTCGTCAAATTCAGGTTCTCCCTGAGATTTGATATATTCTAAAACTCTGTTTAATTCCCGCTCATTAATAAAAGCACCTTGAATACGGAAGGGCTTTGCCAAGCCTATGGGATGAAATAAAGCATCACCACGGCCCAGTAGTTTTTCTGCTCCTCCCATATCGAGAATGGTACGTGAATCTGCCTGGGAAGATACCGCAAAGGCAATACGTGAGGTGATATTTGCTTTAATTACGCCGGTAATAACATCTACTGAGGGACGTTGAGTAGCTATAACCAGGTGGATTCCTGCCGCCCTTGACATTTGAGCCAACCGGGCAATGGAATCCTCCACATCAGCTGCCGCCACCATCATTAAATCAGCCAATTCATCAATAATCACAACAATGTACGGTAGTAACGACTTAGTATCATTTTGCCGCCGTTTCTTTTCATTATAGCCGTGAATATCACGCACATTTTCGCTTGCAAACATTTCATAACGGCGCGACATTTCTTTAACCATGTTTTTCAAAGCAATGGAAGCTTTTTTTGCTTCTGTTACCACAGGCATTAATAGGTGTGGAATACTGTTAAAAATACTTAATTCCACCACTTTAGGATCTATCATGACAAATTTTACTTCTTCGGGGTGTGCCTTAAATAGAATGCTAGTAATCAGCACGTTCAAACAAACACTCTTCCCGGAGCCTGTAGAGCCGGCTATTAATAAATGCGGCATTTTCATCAAGTCAGCAAAAACCGGAGTTCCGGTTATATCTTTTCCCAAAGCTATGGTTAAAACCGATGCTGCATTTTGAAATTGTGCGTCTTCCAAAACTTCCCGTAAATAGACAGGTGCAATAACCTTATTAGGCACCTCAATACCAATGGCAGCTTTACCCGGGATGGGCGCTTCAATCCTCACATCAGCCGCAGCAAGGTTAAGGGCTAAATCATCTGCCAAAGAAACTATCTTGCTTACTTTAACTCCAATTTCCGGCTGCAGTTCAAAACGTGTGACAGTAGGACCGGATTGCACATCAATAACACGTGCCTTTACACCGAAACTTTCCAGTGTTCTTTCTAATATTTTTGCTCGTTCCGCTAATTTTTTTTGTGAATGATGATCTTTTCGTACCGGAACCTTGTCCAGTAATTTTAACGGAGGAAGTTTATAATTATCATGTGTATAAACAGTAATTCCAGCAGAAGGCTTGTCCGCTTCGATAATTACCAAGGGGTTATCTTCTTTTTGTATTGTTTCCATCGTGGCAGCGGCTTTTAAATCTGCCTGATTTTCGGAAGACAGTGTTTTTATCACCGCCGGCTCTGCTGTTTCCATCCCTTCAAATGAATAAGCTGCTGTCTGATGACCATTTTCTTTATTTTTTTTCTGTGTCTTAGGCGGTGCTGTAGCTGCAGTTTCTATTTCCGGTTCAAGCCCTTCATCCGGTTCCGCACTAAAAATAAAATGAAAAAATCCCCCAATCATTTTTAAAAAGCGAATTAAACAGCGGAAACAAAACAAAAGACAACGACTGGCAGTCTGAAATAATTGGGCCAAGGAGATATTGGTAACCAATAAAAAGGCAATGATGGCAAGTGCTAAAAGAATTATACGGCTGCCTAAATCACGAAAAAGATAATAAAGAGCAACCGCTAAAGCCGCACCTAATACTCCCCCACCTAGTTGTTGTAGTCCTAAGCGAAAAGTGCCTTTTAAAATGCCCAAATCCATAAGTAAGTTAATTTCCTTTGCCATTACCTGCAAATGGGCATAAACTAATAAAATAAGAAAAAACAAGATAACTCCAATGCGTCGTTGTTTTATATTTGGTATTTGCCAAGGAAAAACCTGAAGCAAGCTATTGGCGACAAGCAGTGCGGGTAAAAGAAGTGAAAGTTCACCGGTTAGCATCCGCAGAACATTATTAAGAAACATGCCCACTTCCCCAGTTTGCCGGGGAAAAAGCAAGGAAGCAAAACCAAGGGCTGCCAATGCTATAATGAGGATGGCTTTCACCTGCTGCCTAATTTCTTCTTGCATACCTGGAACCGTCATAAAACCCCACCCTCTAAGCAACTTTTTTCACTAATTTGCCAGTAAATTATAAAGAATTGTTACCACTCCGGCAAACCAGCAGTAATATGCAAAATAATGAAATTTGCCTTTTTGCAGGAATTTTACAAAAGTACGGATGGCAAAAATTCCTCCAACAAAAGCAGCAGCTGTACCCCACCAGATGCTGCTGTTAAGTCCGGAAAAACCACTAACCGCAAATTCTTTTAACTCTAAAACAGTTGCTCCCAGAATAACGGGAATGGAAACAAGAAAAGAAAAGCGCACAGCTGTTTCACGGTCTAAACCACGCCACAAAGCTGCTGTAATGGTAGAGCCAGAACGAGAGATGCCGGGAATGATTGCGATCCCCTGGGCCACACTAATTAGCAAGGCATCGGCTACAGTCATAGTAAGTTCATTTTTACGACCGGGGGTAAGACGTGTTAGTGTAAATAAAAGTATCCCTGTTATAAGAAGCATAAAAGCTGTTGTGAGTGGATTTTCGTAAAAACTAACCAAAAAATCATTTAAAAATACTCCCATTAAGCCGGTAGGAATAATGCCCAGCAGGAGCATCAACACAAAATGGCGTTCTTGTTTTTCATGCCAAAAACCTTTAGCAATACGAACGATATCCTGCCAAAAAACACAAATAACTGAAAGAAGTGTGCCAAAATGAACCATTACTTCAAAAGTAATACCACTTTCTTTAATACCTAACAGCTGTTGAAATATTACTAAATGTCCTGAACTGGATACAGGGAAAAACTCTGTTAAGCCCTGAATTAAACCCAGCACTATTGCTTGAAATATATCCAAGTAGACTCCTCCTAGCTCCATTAGAACCATTTTCGTATCAGTTCGCTAAAAAAGTCGTAAATCCTCTTTTTTTCAGTGTGGTTTGCCTTTACAAGCTTTTCCACCAATATCTCAAAAGGTGTTAAAAATAGTAATAATAAAATGGCACCGCTTAAATTATATAAAGTGTGGGCGTTGGCCAGTTGACGGGATAAGCTATCCGCCGAAAGAGCAGCAATTCTAATAAATTGTGGGAAGATGGGCATGATTAGCAGAACACTGATGAAATTAAAAAGCAAATGAGCTATGGCTGCTCGACGGGCCGACACTCCACTGCCAATGGCTGCTATAAGGGAGGTTACACAGGTGCCAATATCAGCCCCTATGACAACGGCGAAACCAACCGGTAATGATATAGCATTACTGGCGGCCAGTGCCAGCACCATTCCCACCACTGCACTTGAACTTTGCACCAAGGAAGTGATTACAACACCTGCTGCAATCCCAAGGATAGGATGCACTGAAGCCTGATGAATCATTGAGATAAAAAAAGACATTTTTGCAAGTGGTTTCAGGGACACACTCATTGTGCGCAGTCCAAATAAAAGAACACTGAAACCGACAAGTGCTCTTCCGGCATTTCTAGTATATCTGTTTCTATAGAGCATTAGAACTATGCCTACCATTAATAGCGGCCAAGCAAAATCGGACAGTTGAAATGACAGGAGCTGCCCTGTAACGGTGGTACCGACGTTGGCGCCGGCAATAATGGCAATGGCAGTTTTTAATTCTAATAATCCGGATTCAGCCATCCCGACCATAACGACAGTGGTTAGGGAACTACTTTGTGTAAGCGCTGTAAAAAACAGGCCGCAGCAGAAGGCAGAAAATCTGTTCTGGGTTATGTACTGCAGTGCAGCAGCAAAAGAGGAACCGCTTAAAAATTCAAGTCCATCCGCCAGCAGGCGTAGGCCGGACAAAAATAATAATAATCCGAGCGCTAGGAAAAATAGTGTGGACAATAACATCACCCAACACTATTTGTATGACTGACGGTATCTATTCATTTCTCATTATATCAATCTTTTTGTATAATTAAAATTGCTTTGTTTAAAAGCGCATTTTCTTGGCCTTAACAATTTATAATATAAAATTTGAGGTGCATAAATGCCAAAAAAAGGTTACTTTCAAAAACTATATAAATTTGAAGCAAAAAACCAGCATTACTTGATTGAGGTTTCTTTAGATGATTATGATGATGTTTACGATAGTTGGGATCCTTCTCCTTTTAAACGCAGAGATATTGAAGATGAATTTCATGATTATATTTTAAATTCATCAGAAGATATTCCGCTTAAATACAAATTAAGTATTATTTTATATTTGCCGCTGGAAAAGAAAAATGAAGGCAAAGAAAAAGCATTAATTTCAGCCTATCGTAATTATTACAGTTATACTCTGGCACGATTTGCTAAAAATATGAAAAAATTACGCCAAAAAAATATTTATTCCTTGTTTATGTCTATAGTTTTCTTAAGTATTGGTTATTATTGGGGAAGCAGGGTGAGCAGCGTATTGCTTAAAGTAGTTCAGGAAGGTATTTTTATAGGCGGCTGGGTATTTTTGTGGGATTTTTTTACTGATATCTTTATTACCAGGCGCAAACATTTTGAAGAATACAAACTCTACGAAAGATTATATCAGGCTGATTTACGCTTCGTTTACCGGGATAATGCAGGAAACATTGTCTAAAAAAATTCTCGACAAACTGCAGCAAATAAATTCTTTAATTCTTCTGAAGTAAATTTATAAGCATTGGCATTGCCCCCCTTTTGCCAAAAAATAATAAATTGATCGTCTTCATCCTGCACAACATGTACAATGCGCTCATCTTGTAAGCGAACAATTAATTCTATTTCTCTGCTTAAACTGTCATGAGGATGAATTCTTTTTAGTTGTGGGTAACTACTGTTAAGAGTTTTAACAATATTTTCCTGTAGTTCTTTTTCGCATGTCATAACTTCTTCACCAAAAACTTGTAAATGAAACTGCATCTCACCAATTTCTTCAAGCCGCAAAGGCACAGGCAGAGGCAGGTCAGCTACAGGAATCAACTCCGTGGTTTGTACTTTACTGCTGTTTAGGCTTTTATATTGAACTAAAAGCTTACCCTGCTCATCATAAATGTTAATAGCTTCAGGATTAGACTTTTTCTCTAAAACAAGGATAAAACCACGACCCAATGTTATTTCTTGCTCCCTTATCTTCCAGTTTCGTAGCGTTATTACTGCATTACCATTAATTCTTTCTACTGCTGCCGGTGTTTCAGCAACACTATTTTTTTCATGAGGTAATAAACCATAAATAATAAGATTATTGTCATCGATTAACTTGCACAAATTAATTTTTTCTGAAAAAGGAGCAGCCGCTAGAGACAGTACACCATTTTTACCTACTAATAATAAATCAAAAAAGGAAAACCCTTCTACCGCTTCATGTTTAATAAAAACAAGCAAGTTATTACGATATGGGATCGCCGACAATAGCTCGACACTACCTCCGGCGGGTGAAAACTGTTTATAAAATTCAGTTACATCTTCAGCTGCCTGCAGTTCAGTAACTGCAGCTGTACATCCGGCAAGTAAAAATAGACTTAACAACAAAAGCGCAGTTAAGCGCACAGACATTTTTCTCCCTCCTGCAACGGCGATATTAATACATATTATTACCTTTTGAGATAATATTTCCCTTTGCTTTAATTTTTGCCTTTAGTTATTTTTATGGTCAAAAACCAAAAAAAATCAGCCCGTAATTTAAACGGGCTGATCACTTTTTAAATTAATAATCTCTCCCGGCTGCAGGTGTGGGTTTAGATAATCAAAAGGATTAGTAGAAATAATACGGATTATTTTTGCTTTATTCATTTCCAACGGTTCAACGAGTAAAATATTATTTTGCCATCTCACTTCTTTATATTGAGGCTTAAAACTATCTAATCCTGCCAAAACAGTGTTAAGGGGCATTATGGTCCAAAGCATCAATGTAACACCCCGTTTTTTCTATTGCTAATTAACTCTCGAAGTTTAGCCAGTGCTTGCCCTAAACCGCCTACTTCATCTATCAATCCGTCTTCCACTGCATCTTTTCCTACCATGACAGTTCCTATATCACGTGCTAATTGGTCGGTACAAAACATCAAACGACGAAATTTTTCTGCCGAAATGCGGGAGTGTTTGGTAACAAATTTAATAACCCTTTCCTGCATTTTATCTAAGTATTCATAGGTTTGGGGAACACCTATCACTAAGCCGGAAAGACGAATAGGATGAATGGTCATGGTGGCTGTTTCAGTTATAAAGGAGTAATCTGTGCTTACTGCAATGGGCACTCCAATACTATGTCCTCCACCTAAAACCAACGATACAGTGGGTTTTGTTAAAGTATCAATCATCTCGGCAATGGCCAACCCTGCTTCCACATCTCCGCCTATGGTGTTAAGAATAACAAGCAGACCCTCTATTTTGGGATTCTGCTCGATTGCTATTAGCTGCGGGATTATATGTTCGTATTTTGTCGTTTTATTCTGTGGCGGAAGTTGAAGATGTCCTTCTATCTGCCCAATTATGGAAATGGTATGAATGTTGCTTTCCTGCGCAGTAGGAAGATTTGTTTGACCTAGCTGCTGAATGTTTTGCAGTGTATTTTCCTGCGATAAAGATGTTGATTGCGGCGATGTTCTTGATCTTCTGGGTGTTTGGGGCATACGCTGCCGACGCTGCAATGTCATTATACAGATCACATCCTCATCAGTGTCTCTGTATATTATGGTCGCTTGTAACAGCTCTTATACTGCAGCTGCAGGAATCGCTTTTTAGATTTCCATAACTACCGGCAAGATAATAGGACGCCGCTGAATTTTTTCCCAAATAAAGCGGGATAATGAATCTCGCAGCTGGTTTTTGACCACAGACCAGTCTGTTTTTTTACCATTAGTTAACTTTTTCAGTGTTGCGTTAATATGCGCACGTGCCTGGTCTAAAAATATTTCCGATTCACGGACATAAATAAAGCCTCGTGAATAAATTTCCGGTCCGGCCATTATCGTACCGTTGTTTTTATTGACGGCTAAAGCCACCATAATAATCCCGTCCTGAGACAAAAGCTTGCGGTCACGCAAAACTATGCTGCCCACATCTCCGACACCAAGTCCGTCAACTAGAACCTGGCCTGACGTTACAGTGCCCACCACACGTCCTGACCGTGCTGTGAACTCCAGGATTTGCCCATTTTCAGCAATAAAAACATTTTTTTCTTTAATACCAACTTTAGCAGCTAATTGGGCATGACGGATTAAATGTCGATATTCGCCATGTATGGGGATAAGATACTTCGGTTTTAGCAAATTTAGCATCAACTTAAGTTCTTCTTGCGAGGCATGCCCGGACACATGAATACCAGTGTCTCTTTCATAAATTACATTGGCTCCGCGAGCAAATAGATTATCAATGGTGCGTGAGACTAGCTTTTCATTGCCGGGAATTGGTGTAGCGGAAATTATGACAGTATCCCCGGGTATTATTTCCACTTTCCGGTGTTCAGCCATGGAAATACGGGTCAGCGCTGCCATAGGCTCACCTTGACTACCGGTAGTAAGAATAACTACTTTATGAGGCGGCAATTTATTAACTTCATCTATATCCATAATTGTACCCTCATCAACATGCAGGTAGCCAAGTTCCTGAGCTATAGATACTGCGTTAATCATGCTACGACCGACAATAGCTACTTTTCGTCTATAATATGAAGCCGCATCTATAACCTGCTGAATCCGGTGGATATTGGAAGCAAAAGTAGCCAGAATGATGCGCTGTCTTGCCGAGTGAAATATATCCATAATAACAGAGCCGACTTCACTTTCGGAGAGAGTATAGCCGGAACGTTCGGCATTGGTACTATCTGAAAGTGCTACTAATACTCCCCTTTCCCCCAGTCTGGCTAAACGATAATAATCTGTTGTTTCACCGCTTACAGGAGTCTGGTCGAATTTAAAATCACCTGTATGCACAATAGTACCTACCGGAGTTTTGACTGCAATACCAATTGAATCGGGAATGCTGTGATTAACGCGAAAAAATTCCATTTTAAAAGAACCTATTTCCAGTTTATCTTCCGGTCGAATTGTTATTAGTTTGCAATTCTGCAGCATGCGATGTTCCTTTAGTTTTACTTCTACCAAACCTAAAGTCAATTTAGTGCCATAAACCGGAACATTTATGCGCTGTAAAACATAAGGCAGGGCACCTATATGATCCTCGTGCCCATGCGTCAGCAAAATAGCCCTAACTTTATCTTTATTTTCTTCAAGGTAGGTGATATCGGGAATCACCACATCAATGCCCAGCATTTCGTCTGAGGGAAAAGACAAACCGGCATCAATGACAATGATCTCGTCTTCAAAGCGTATAACATACATATTTTTGCCGATTTCACCAATACCGCCCAAGGGGATAATCTGCACTTTCTTTACCGTATTTTTTCTTTGTTTAACCTTCGCTCTTCTTTTACTTTGACCATTACTCAAAACATTTCACCTCCTTTTATTATGTTTCCGACCAAATATCACTAGCTACCATTATAACTGAAGGACAGAAGCCGATGCAAGTTTACGGTTATAGATGATAGTGTCAAGACACTTTAGGTTTTATTGAACCCCACATCATTTACACGAAACAACGTTCATTTAACTTTCTCAAAGCTGATCTAGTAAGGTTGCTGCCGCCTTTGAAAAGCGGCACATTGTTG
>JAAZIQ010000021.1 GCA_012800795.1 Bacillota bacterium | reverse complement strand
TTCGTGTAAATGATGTGGGGTTCAATAAAACCTAAAGTGTCTTGACACTATCACGTTAAGGTGTGCAGTTGACAAGCCTTTCCTGATTGAATAGAATTAAATTGGTAAATTTCGACTCCCGGCGCAGTGACGGGGCTTTCTTGTAAAGGAGGATTTTTGTGATAACGAAGGCACCGCGGGGTACGCGCGATTTGCTGCCGAAAGAGATTGTACAGTGGCACTATTTTGAAGAAAAGGTGCGGGAAGTCTGCAGGCTTTTTGGTTATCAGGAAATCAGGACACCGATATTTGAACATACTGAGTTGTTTTTACGCGGTGTCGGCGAAGTTACAGATATTGTTTCAAAAGAGATGTATACTTTTATGGACAGGGGTGAGCGCTCTTTAACCCTTAGGCCTGAGGGGACGGCTGCTGTGGCCAGGGCATACTTGGAAAATAAAATGCATGGTGAAGCGCAGCCGATAAAATTGTATTATGTTGGCCCCATGTTTCGTTATGACCGTCCTCAAGCCGGACGTTACCGCCAATTTCACCAATTTGGCGTGGAAGTGTTTGGTTCGCAAGCTGCAGAACTGGATGCGGAAGTCATTACTTTGTCTTTATTTTTTTTCCGTGCCTTGGGGCTTAATGATTTTACTTTACATATAAACAGTGTGGGCTGCCCACAGTGTAGGCAGGAGTATCGGCGGCAGCTGCAGGCTGCTTTACAGGATAAAGTGAGTGCTCTTTGCGCCGATTGTGCGGAGCGTTTTGCGAAAAATCCCTTGCGCATTTTAGATTGTAAGCAAAATAAGTGCCGGGAATTAACACAAGATGTGCCTTCAATGTTGGATGTGCTGTGCGGTGAATGTGCAGAACATTTTGCGCAGCTGCGGCAAACTTTAGATGAGCTGGGGGAAAACTATGTGGTAAATCCGCGTTTAGTGCGCGGCTTGGATTACTACACAAAAACTGCCTTTGAGATCATATCGCCGGCCTTGGGAGCTCAAAGCTCCATCTGCGGTGGTGGACGTTATGATTATCTGCTCAATACCATAGGTGGTCCCCAAATCCCCGGTATTGGTTTTGCCGTGGGCATAGAGCGTGTTTTGCTTGCTTTGGAAGCAGCAGGAGTGCAGCTAGGGGAGCCTGATAAGCCGGAGGTTTTTGTCGCCACGGCCAAAGTGGCGCCTAAAGAGGCACTGAAGCTGACTATGGATTTGCGGCAGGCCGGGTTAGCTGCTGAACAGGATTTTTTAAACCGCAGCCTAAAGGCGCAGCTAAAATATGCTGACAAAAAAGGGATCAAGCTTGTAGTTATTCTTGGTGAAGAAGAAATGCAAAAAGGTCAGGTTACGGTGAGGGAGATGCAAACGGGTTCACAGGAGACTGTGACGATAAATGAGCTGGCAACCCATCTGGCCGCGTTGGTGAGGAGGAAAGATAAATGATTTTTCGCAACAAAAAATGTGGAGAAATACGTACTGATAATATTGGCGAGAAAGTTATACTAAGTGGCTGGGTGCAAAGAAGGCGCGATCATGGAAAAGTAATTTTTATAGATTTGCGTGATTGTAGCGGCTTGGTGCAGGTGGTTTTTGATTATGAGCAAAGTAAAGAAATATTTGCTCTCGCCGAAGAACTGCGTAGTGAGTATGTGGTACGGGTTGAAGGGAAGGTGGTGGCCCGCGATAAAGAAGCCGTAAATCCCAAGCTGGCCACAGGTGAAATAGAGATCCATGCCGAGAGTTTAGATATATTAAATAAAGCAAAAACGCCGCCTTTTTATATTGAAGACGGCGTGGATGTTGATGAAAATGTCCGCTTAAAATATCGCTATTTGGATTTGCGCCGACCGGAAATGATGCGGAACTTAATGCTACGTCACCGTGTTACCAAATTAGTCAGGGATTTTTTAGATAATGAAGGTTTTTTGGAAGTGGAAACACCTATTTTGACTAAAAGTACGCCGGAAGGGGCGCGCGATTATCTGGTGCCGAGCCGTGTAAATCCGGGCAGCTTTTTTGCGCTGCCGCAATCTCCACAGCTGTTTAAGCAGTTATTAATGGTTTCCGGTGTGGAACGTTATTTTCAAATTGCACGTTGTTTTCGCGACGAGGATTTACGGGCAGACAGGCAGCCTGAATTTACCCAGATAGATATTGAGCTCTCTTTTTGTACACAAGAGATGATTATTGAACTGATGGAAAAAATGATGGCTTACCTTTACCGGGAAGCGCTGGGAGTGGAACTTTCCCTGCCATTTCCCCGTTTGTCATACCGCGAGGCAATGGAGCGTTACGGCAGTGACAAGCCGGACACACGTTTTGGCATGGAATTATGCGATGTTTCTAACGTGGTGGAGGGAACTGAATTTAAAGTTTTTCAGCAGACATTAGCCAAAGGTGGTGTCATCAAGGGGATTAATGCCAAAGGGTGCGGTCATTTTAGCCGGCGCGAAATTGACGAGCTGACAAAATTTGTGGCGCAATTTGGCGCTAAAGGTCTGGCTTATATGTACGTGGAAGAAAATAGTGTGCGTTCTCCCATAGCTAAGTTTTTTGCCGAAGAAATCCTGACTGAAATCATTAAAACAATGGACGGCAAACCGGGCGATTTGTTATTTTTCGTAGCAGACCAGTTTGATGTGGCCTGCCATGCTCTGGGAGCACTGCGTTTACGGCTGGCGGAAACGCTTAATTTGTTAGATGACCAGAAGCGCAATTTCCTCTGGGTTGTAGATTTCCCCTTGGTGGTTTATGACGAGGATGAAAAGCGTTATGTAGCCGTTAACCATCCTTTTACTTCTCCGCGCGATGAGGATTTGGGCAAATTAGAAAGTGACCCCCTCAATGTTTTAGCCAAGGCACATGATTTGGTGCTTAATGGCGTGGAAATTGGCGGTGGCAGCATACGGATCCATCAGCGCGAGCTGCAGGAGCGGGTATTTAAGCTGTTGGGCTTTACAAAGGAAAGGGCTTATGAACAATTTGGCTTCTTACTGGACGCTTTTGAATATGGTGCGCCTCCCCATGGCGGTATTGCCTTTGGTTTGGACCGTTTGGTAATGCTGATGGCTGGTCAAAAATCTATCCGTGAAGTTATTCCTTTCCCCAAAACAGCCAGTGCCACCGATTTAATGACACAAGCTCCGTCAAAGGTGGCTCCTAAACAGCTGCAGGAGCTACATCTTACTGTTACAGCGGAAAAAAATTAATTTTTGCTACCGGCAACTTTTAGTTTGGAAACCAAATCATGCAAAATATTGCTGCCGCGAGAAATAATTAGTCCGGTAATAAAATAATCAATTTGCGGCAGTGCGACTAATTCAATGTTTAAAGATGCGAGGATACCGCTGCGGGTTATGAAGCATAATATCATCCCCAGACAAATGGCTACCCAACGACTATAATGGCCACGAATGGAAGGAAAAATAGTTTTTATAATTTCTGTGGAAAATTCGACAATTATGGCCAAGACAATAATGGTTGAAAGAGCTTCAAAGGTCAAAAAAATCCTCCTTTCCTCCTTTTAATCCATATTTATAGCGCCTTGGCTTAAACTATGTCTGTATCTTCCACTTGCTAGCGTCGAAAAAAATTGCTATAATGTTTTTGCAAGCGGAAGGAAAAATAAATATAAAACCCTGCGATGTTTGTGATACCGTTACAATGTTTTGAGCTAACACTTTTGACTCAGGGAGCTCGACCTCTGTATGTGGCACATATGCCTTGTTCGATCAAAAGGACATGTAAAGCATACAGGAGAGCACCCACCTGTGGGGAGAGAGTTCAAAACAGTGCGGTAGTCACGGCATGGCGGGGTTTTTGTTGTTTAAGGCAAAATTTTACGCTATAATTGGTGTGAAGCCGTAGTGTAAGCTTTTTACATAAGAAAACAATGTTTGGAAAAAATAAGCCTGACAGGGAAATTTAGGGTTGCCTAGCGACACCTATGCTTAATAAAATTTTTTGTAAGGAGGATAGTGATGCTATTTGCCAAAAGAGGTCCTGAAAATACTGAGATGACATTAAAGTTGGCCGTGGAAAGAGGTAGGGAGCTGGGCATTCAGCATTATGTGGTGGCTTCTAATTCAGGCGATACTGCCCGCCGGCTTTTGTCTTATGGTGTAAAAGTTGTTTGTGTTACACACCACACAGGTTTTAGCAAGCCCGGTGAGCAGGAAATGCCGGCAGAAGTGCGTGCAGAGCTGATTAAAGCCGGTGCCGAGGTGTTAACAACTACGCATCTTTTAGGGGGAATTGACCGCGGTGTGGAAAATAAATTTGGCGGAGTAACGCCAGGCAGTTTAGTGGCGG
>JAAZIQ010000020.1 GCA_012800795.1 Bacillota bacterium | reverse complement strand
TTGTTGTAAAATAGTATTCACAAGAGATCAGCTCCTTTGGTATGGGTTGGAATAAATCTATTTTACCAAAAGGACGATCTCTTGTTTGTTTTTATTTAAATTTATCCTACAACAATTTTACACTATGTTTTCTTGAAAAAACGGCAGGTACCTGACTTTAGCGGGAGGTATTCGGGGGGGATCTGACTACCGGTTGCAAGATAGTGCATATCATGTTATCTTTTTATTTTGTGTTAATATTTGTTAACAGGCTTTGTCATAAAATTGATAAAGAAGTTTTCATATCTCTCTCAACATTTTCATAAACTAAGCGATATTAATTGTAGAGAGAATGTTTTAGTAGTTGAAGCAGAAGGAGGAGTTAGTGATGAAGCTTTTTAGAAACATGAAAATCGGCAAAAAATTAATTGCGACTTACCTTATAATGGCTATAATTGCGGCGGCGGTAGGTCTTGCCGGAACTTCTTATATCATCAGGATGGAGCGGTTGGATACTGATTTGTATGAGCGGTTTACCGCTACAGCACATGATATGACAGCCATTGCCAACGGTTTTTATCAGCAGGAAATTTTAGTGCGCAACCTTTATTTAAATGCCATCAGGCCAAATGCTAATGTGGGGAATTTAGTTAATAACGCCAGAAGAACTGCCGATGCGCTGGAAGAAGATTTGTATGTCAGTTCAGCCACAATTAAGGCAGCGGCAAAAGAGGAAGAAGTGCAGGCAGCATTAAATGATTTAACCAAGCATATTGAGCAGTTTAATAGTGAAATCAGGAACCAGGTATTTGATTTGGTGGAAGCAAGGAATCTAGATGCTGCCTATAATCTTTTAATGAGCAGTAAGGCTGCTGAAATTGAAAACAATGTGGCAGAAGCAGTTGATAACCTCTTTCAGTTAAGGGAAAAATATGCCAGAAACCAGTCACAGACAAATACTGCTTTAGCCAGACATTCTGTCAGCATCATGGCCTTTATTATTGCAGGCGGTTTTATCCTGGCTTTGCTTCTTGCCATTATTAATACACGAATTATCGCCAGGCCGCTGAGGGAAATGGTGGCAGCAGCAAATTGTTTTGCAGAAGGAGATTTAAATATCACTATTACCACGAAAGCAAAAGATGAAACCGGAATTTTAGCTAATGCCTTCCGTACCATTGCCGAGAATATGAGTGTCTTGCTGACAAATATCAGACAAGCTGCCGACCAGGTGGCTGCCGGGGCTGCGCAGATCGCCGATGCCAGCCAGTCGCTTTCCCAGGGTGCTACTGAACAGGCCGGTTCTATTGAAGAATTAACTGCCTCCATTACAGAAATTGCTTCCCAGGCCAAAAGGAATGCTGATAACGCCAATCATGCCAACGAGTTGGCGGAAACAGTTAAATACAGTGCGGACGACGGAAATACATATATGCAAAAAATGCTGAATGCCATGAATGACATTACTGCTTCATCGAAAGATATTGCCAATATTGTCAAACTTATTGATGAAATTGCTTACCAGAC
>JAAZIQ010000019.1 GCA_012800795.1 Bacillota bacterium | reverse complement strand
CCGGCCGATATCCCGGAATTAGATAATATGGCACGGGGTGTTTAAACAAAAACCGGCGATTGAAGACCGGCGATTGGGTCAATTTTTAACCGGCGATTCGGTCAAAAATAGCCCGGCGTTGACAGGCACACTTTTTACTTTAAAGAATGCAGGGGTCGTATGATTACGGCCCCTGCATCTTTCCCTAGCGGATAGGAAATTATATTAACCTTGAATCGCTATCTTTTCCTATCTGAGGAAGGCTTACTATGGTAAATTCATCTGAGCAAAAGGGAGGCACTTACGATGACCGCAGCACCTTTGGTAGGGATCATTATGGGGAGCGATTCCGATTTACCGGTAATGAGAGCAGCCGCAGAAATCTTGGAAGAGTTTAAGGTGGATTACGAATTAGCAGTAATGTCTGCCCACCGTACACCGGCACGGGTGGAACAGTTTGCCCAGACAGCTGCCGAGCGTGGCATGCGTGTTATTATTGCTGGAGCAGGGGGAGCTGCCCATTTAGCCGGTGTGGTTGCCGCTTTTACCGCCTTACCGGTAATTGGTGTTCCCATTTTAACAAAAACTTTAGGCGGTGCGGATTCTTTATATTCCATGGTGCAGATGCCTGCCGGTATCCCTGTGGCTACCGTAGCCATTAATGGTGCCAAAAACGCCGGCTTGCTGGCGGTGCAGATTTTAGCCACCGCAGACGAAACACTGCGCGCGCAAATGCTTAGTTATAAAGAGAAAATGCGGCAGCAGGTGGAAGCTAAAGCAGAAAACCTGGCTAACGTGGGTTGGAAACAATATCTGACGGCTAAAGGGTATCAAGAGTAAACTAACATAGCTTGACGGGAGGAAAACAATGTTAAAGGCGCAAATTAAAGTTTTGCTTAAACAAAGCGTTTTGGATCCACAGGGACAAGCAGTGGAAAAAGCGCTCGGTTCCCTAGGGTACAATAATGTGGAGCATGTACGGGTTGGTAAGTATCTGGAAGTGACGCTGGCAGAAAATAACCGTGAAGCTGCCCACAAACAGGTAGAGGAAATGTGTGAGCGCTTGTTAACCAATACGGTGATTGAAGACTATACTTTTACCCTGGTGGAGGTTTAGCCATGAAGTTTGGAGTGGTTGTTTTTCCTGGCTCTAACTGTGATTTGGATGCCTACCATTTAGTCAAGGATGTTATTAAACAGCCGGTGGATTATGTCTGGCACCAGGAGGAAAGCGTAACTGGTTACGATTGTATAATCCTGCCGGGAGGTTTCTCCTATGGTGACTACTTGCGCTGTGGTGCCATTGCCCGCTTTTCACCGGTGATGAAAGCAGTAAAGGAATTCGCCCTTCGTGGTGGTTTAGTTATTGGTATTTGTAATGGTTTTCAAGTACTGGTGGAAGCCGGTCTACTACCGGGGGCATTGTATCGTAATACAGTTTTACAGTTCCGCTGCCAGTTTACACACCTCAAAGTGGAAAACTATGAGACGCCTTTTACAGAGACGATTGAGCGGGGGCGTCTGCTTAAAATTCCCATCGCCCATGGTGAAGGCAATTATTATGTAGATAATGAAACCTTACGCCAATTAGAGTCAAATGGGCAGATAATTTTCCGCTATGCCACCGAGCAAGGTGAAGTATCTGATACGGCCAATCCCAATGGTTCAGTTTACAATATTGCCGGTGTTTGCAATGCTAACAAGAATGTGCTGGGAATGATGCCCCATCCGGAACGCGCTGGCGAAGCGATTCTTGGCTCCGAGGATGGATTAATGATTTTTGACTCAATATTGAAACACTGGGAGGGGAGCCGTTTATGAGACCCGAAGATTGGCGCAACATGGGGTTAAAAGATGATGAATTTAAGATGATAGTAGAAATACTCGGCCGCGAGCCCAATTATGTGGAATTAGGCATGTATAGTGTGATGTGGTCTGAGCATTGTTCCTATAAAAACTCCAAAGACACCTTGCGCACATTTCCTACAGAAGGGGAAAGGGTGCTGCAGGGCCCTGGGGAAAATGCTGGTATTGTCGATATAGGTGATGGCCTTGCTGTTTGCTTTAAAATTGAGTCGCATAATCATCCCTCTGCCATAGAACCATATCAAGGTGCTGCCACTGGTGTGGGTGGTATTATCCGCGATATTTTCACCATGGGTGCGCGCCCCATTGCTTCCCTTAACTCTTTACGCTTCGGCACCTTAGATGATGCCCATGTACGCTATATCCTTGACGGGGTGGTGGCCGGCATTGCCGGTTACGGCAACTGTATTGGTATCCCCACTGTGGCTGGCGAAGTTTATTTTGACCCGAGTTATCAGGGCAATCCACTTGTTAACGCCATGTGCGTAGGACTTTTGGAAACAGATAAAATTAAACTGGGTAAGGCCACAGGAATAGGAAATCCGGTAATATTGGTAGGTGCCCGTACCGGACGGGATGGGATGCATGGCGTGACTTTTGCCTCAGAAGAATTAAGTGAAGCCTCGGAAGAAAAACGTCCGGCAGTGCAAGTAGGGGATCCTTTCATGGAAAAGCTGCTCTTGGAAGCCTGCCTGGAGCTAATTAACAATGATGATGTGGTGGGTATTCAGGATTTAGGCGGAGCTGGCCTAACCTGTGCCACTTCAGAGATGGCAAGCCGCGGTAACTCAGGCCTAGAGATTGTGTTAGACCGTGTTCCCTGCCGCGAAGAAGGGATGACTCCCTATGAAATCATGATTTCAGAATCGCAAGAAAGAATGTTAATGGTGGTGACCCCAGAAAAAGAGGAAAAGGTACACGCTACCTTTAAGCGTTGGGGCTTAACATCCACCACCATTGGATTTGTTACCAGTGACGGTATCCTGCGTGTCCACCAGGGTGGCAAAGTGGTAGCTGAAGTACCGGCCCACAGTTTAGCAGAAGATGCACCCGTTTATTGTCCTGCTTATCAGGAACCAGCCTATCTGCAAACAACTGCGAAATTGGATCTGCAAACTCTACCTGACGTAGAAGACGCCAACCAGGTACTTTTGCAGCTCTTGGCTGCTCCCAATATTGCCAGTAAAGAATGGGTTTGGCAGCAGTATGATTATATGGTTCGAACTTCAACAGTGGTTCTGCCCGGTGCCGATGCCGCAGTATTACGTATTCGCGGCACTAATAAAGGTTTGGCCATGTCTACCGACTGTAATGCCCGTTATGCCTATTTAGACCCTTATGTGGGCGGAAAAATAGCTGTAGCAGAAGCGGCGCGTAATGTGGTCTGCAGTGGCGGGGAACCATTGGCTATCACAAACTGTTTGAACTTTGGTAATCCGGAAGAACCGGAGATCTTCTGGCAATTCCGCCAGGCCGTAGCAGGAATGGGTGAAGCATGTCGAGCACTAAATACACCCGTAACCGGTGGTAATGTTTCTTTTTATAATGAAACCAATGGTGAAGCAATTTATCCCACGCCCGTTGTGGGTATGGTGGGTTTACTCGATGATGTAAAGCAGCACTGCACACCTGCTTTTAAAGCGGCCGGTGATGTGGTGGTACTCTTAGGCGATACTTATAATGAGCTGGGGGGCAGTGAATATTTAGCCGCTATTCATCAGCGAGTACAGGGACAACCCCCTGCCTTAGACATGAAGAAGGAAAAAACGCTGCAGAAGGTGGTGCTGGCCGCTATCAAACAAGGCTTAGTTAACTCAGCCCATGATTTATCGGAAGGTGGTTTGGCGGTGGCTTTAGCAGAATGTGGTTTTGCTAATGGAATTGGTGCAACCATTGCTTTAACTGCCAACGGCTTACGGCTCGATAGTCTGCTTTTTGGTGAGAGTCAGTCCCGGGTGCTAATTAGTGTCTCCCCGGAAAATTTAAGTACACTCTTGGAGTTGGCGGCTCAAAACGGCGTTTCTGCTGCTGAATTGGGACAAACCGGTGGCACAAATATGGAGGTAGCGGTGGACGGATTAACACAGCTTAAACTTCCCCTCAGGCAGCTGAAAAAGGCATGGCAGGAGGCTATTCCATGCGCCATGAAGTAGGCGACTTTGCGGCAGAAAAAATGCACGAAGAGTGTGGTGTCTTTGGCATCTATGCACCGAGCAGTGATGTGGCTCAGCTAACTTATTACGGACTATATGCTTTGCAGCATCGCGGTCAGGAAAGCGCTGGGATCGCTATTTCCGACGGTAAAAACATTAAATGCGAGAAGGGCATGGGCTTAGTTGCGGAAGTCTTTCAAGACAATAAATTTAAGCAGCTGCAGGGTCAGCTGGCGGTGGGACATGTGCTCTATGCTGCCAAGGATATCGGTTTAATTAGTGCACAGCCACTGGTAATACGTTATCGCAATGGTCACTTAGCCATTGCACATAATGGTAATCTAATTAATGGAACTCAACTGCGCTCACAATTAGAGGAAGAGGGAACAATTTTTCAAACTACTGCTGACAGTGAAATAATTGCCCATCTGATTGCCCGCTCCGGTGAAACAGATATTGTCAAAGCTATCAAGAAATCACTGTCCTCTCTGCGTGGTGCTTATACCTATATTATGATGACGCCGGATAGGCTTGTGGGTG
>JAAZIQ010000018.1 GCA_012800795.1 Bacillota bacterium | reverse complement strand
TATGGCTGTTACTGCTATGATGATTGCCATAGCCAACAGCATTGTAAAGATTTCAGGAAATATGAAATTAAAAAACCTTGTACTTCCCGCAGCAATTGGGGCCATTTTTGGCGGCAGCATCACACTGGTCGGTTCGACGCCACAACTTATTGCCACAGGCTTGTTGGAAGAGGCGGGCTCGGCTGGGTTTGGTATGTTTTCTCTGGCCTATTTAGGCATTCCTTTAACGTTAATTATGTTAATATATGTTACTTTCATCGGTTATCCGTTGGGTAAAAAGATTTGGGGTGATAGTAATCATGGCAGTTTGGAAAATGAATTACAGCTGGAGATAAGTGAAAATAAAGACCGAAAAAAAGCTTTTCTAGTGCTCGGTATTTTCCTGCTTGTACTGGTGTTATTTGTGACCAACGTAGTAACTACGGGTACGGCCGCATTGATAGGTGCTCTTTTATGTATTATGACAGGCTCAATCTCCCAAAAGGAAGCTTTCGTCAAAATGGATTGGAATGTAGCGATCTGGCTTTGCGCCATGTTGGGGTTAGGTAATGTTGTCAATGTTGCCGGTGGAGGGGAGTTAATTGCGGATGTGTTTATAAATCTTTTTGGCGCCAATACCTCTCCTTATATTTTACTTGCAGCACTGGTATTTTTGGTAATGCTAATAACTAATTTCTTGGCAAATACCACGGCTGTCGTCATCATTTTGCCGCCGGCTTTATTTCTGGCAAACGCCATGGGATTAAATCCATATCCTTTTGCGTACGCCATTACATTTGGCGCTAGCCTTGCCTTTACCCTTCCTTTGGCTAATGGATTTGTCGGTTTGAGTATGTCCGCAGGGTACAAGTTTACTGATTTGCCTAAATATGGATTATTATTATCGGTAATTTCATATTTCGTAATTATTGTATTTACACCGATGCTATTCCCATTCTAAAAATATACTAAAAGTATACTGTAGAAAACCAGGTAGTTTTAAATTAATCTCCTCATCTTCACTTTTTTCAGTCAAGCTATAATCTAAAAATAAACGTAAAACGAAATATTTGTAAAGGGATTGGGGAGGAGCCAAGTGGTAGATTTGAATTTGCTGATCAAGGCAATCAGCGATTTGGATGAAGAAAGAGTTTTTCAAATGCTTTTATAGAGGGTAAACCATCGGAGGAGGAAGTCCAGCAAATTATTGCGGCTTGCCAAAAAGGAATGATTGCTGTAGGAGAACTTTTTGACAGTGATGATTATTATGTGGCTGATTTAATTTTCGCCGGTGAATTGATGTCAAAAGCAGTTGAAATCTTAAAACCGGTTATTTATACCGGAAAAGCGGAAATAAAAGGGACGATAGTGTTGGGCACTGTTAAGGGGGACCTGCATGATATCGGCAAAAATATTTTTAAAAGTATGGCCGAGACAGAAGGATTTGAAGTATACGATTTAGGTATTGATGTGGAGCCGGAGGTTTTTGTGGCAAAAGTTAAACAGATTGAGCCGCAAATTGTTGCAATGAGTGCAGTATTAACTATGGCATTAAATTCAATGAAAAAAACAGTGGATGCATTGATTGATGCGGGCTTAAGGGACAAGGTGAAAATTATTATTGGGGGTAATCCAGTAACCGAAGACAGCTGTAAGCGTATTGGCGCAGATGCATTTACCACTGTGGCCGGTGAAGGCGTTGCCATTTGCAAGCAATGGATAAATGATGCAGGTTAATCAAAAAGATGATAATAAATTTTAGCTACAGATTCATTTTATTTTGACTAGGGTAATTCCTAGTGTTAAATTAGGACATTACCTGTTCTGAATATTGGGAAACTTATGATATTCTTATTATATAAAGACTAAATATTGGAAATTTTCAAAGGAGGTGGATTTATAATTTGACATAACACTGTCCAGAACTGGAGACTTGGATTTAGTACAAATTGATTAGACAGGAGGAGTAAGAATGTCTAATAAGTTACCGTCAAAAGTCTATTGGGCGTACGGGTTTCAAGAATTTGCTATGGGCTTTATGACAACGATGGGAGTGCAATACTTTTCTTATTTCCTAACAGATGTTGCTTTCGTTGCGCCGGCAATAGTTGCAACAATTCTTTTGGTCGGCAGGATTGTTGATACGGTGGACGTTCCAATTATTGGTGTGTTGGTAGAAAAAAGTAACCTTCCCTGGGGCAAGTATAGATCTTGGCTGTTTATAACGCCGCCACTAATTATGCTGTTTAATGTGCTCATGTTTACAAACATGGATATTTCCATGACCATTAAACCAATTATTCTTGCAGCCTGCTACATCTTGTCCTATGTTTTTGTTAATTTTGCTTTTACTGCACGCCTTTCACTATTGCCCACCTTTACCAATGATCAAAACGAAAGGGCTATTCTTTCTGCAAAAAGAGGCCAGGGAGCAGCATTAGGGCAAATAGTCAGGGGTGCCATTGTGGTGCCGTTGGTTTCCCTGCTAGGTGCAGGTAATGAAGCAAGAGGCTATCAGCTGACAGTTGCTCTGTTTGGCTTAATGACCATTTTGGGGCTATATTATTTAGCATATTTAGCCAAGGATTATGACAAGCCGGGAGTAACAACAGGCAAGCAAACCGTCAGTGTAAGGGATATGATTGCCTCTGTAGCTACAAATAAACCTTTATTGCTTCTTTTGTTGGCAGATACGACCAGATTGGCTGCCGGGAACATTTTAACGGGTCTGGGTATGTATTTCTTCCGCTATGTTGTTGGTGACTTGGCTTTATGGTCTGTTTATCTGCCTGCCAGTTTTGTCGGAGGCTTCCTTGGTAATACCGTTTCCCAATATATCTCAGTTTCTACAGATAAAAAGACTACTTACCGCCTAGGGATCCTTGTTTGGTTCGCAGGAATGTTGTCAGTTTTTCTCTTCGCCGGCTCCAATCCAGCGCTTTTTATAGCATTTGTGGCAATCGCGCAGTTTGGCAATGGGCTGTGTAATGCGGGTGTTTCGGCATTTTATTCGGATACTGCGGATTATGGCGAATGGAAAACCGGAAAAAGCGTTCGTGCCGTAAATATGGGTCTGACAATTTTCCCCATTAAGCTAGGTCTTACCATCGGGGGATCCATTGCTTCCTTTGGTCTGGTGTTTATTGGATTTGAGGCCGGGACAACTAACCCAGCAGTTATATCCGGTATACGGGCCATGATTGGAATTTTGCCTGCCGTGGTTAGTTTATTGTCACTGGTATTCATGACACTTTATCCTTTAACAAGGGAGCGTATGAATACCATTCAAGAGGAATTGAGGCAGCGTAAAAGTGCAGCACCTGAGACTGTCTAATCATTTTTCATAACTAAAAAAACATTAAAAGAAAGGGGTATTAAAAGTGACAGATGTGAAAGCCTTAGCGCAGGAACGTCAGCAAATGTTTGTAAACGTGTACCGGGGGAAGATACCTACACGGATACCTATTAACAGTATCCTTTCTTTGGAGGCATGTATCGAGTACGCCGGTGCAAATCAAGCAGAAGTTTTGTGGGATATGACCAAGGCAGAACCAATATTTGAAAAGGTAAATACTGATTTCCCGGCAGACACTCCCGCGGGAGGTACCCGGAGGTACCCCTCATTTTATCAGATACTTGGTTCAAGGCCTTTCGTCATGAGCTCTGAGGGTGTAATGCAGCATCCAAATGTGCAAGGTATGGAACCGGAAGATTATGATGATTTCATTGCTGCTCCTTATGACACAATGATTGAGAAAATATATCCTCGTTTATATACTGAACTCGATACTGATCCGAACACAAAGGCTTTGATTTTAGCGAAAGCCATGCGGGCCCACGGCGATGAGTTTGCACTGCTTGCTCAAATCGGTGCCAGAATGAGGGCTAAATTTGGTTTTGCTTCAATTCCCTCTTCTGCCACAACTGCGCCATTTGATTTCTTGGCAGATTTTCTCCGCAGCTTTACTGGTATTTGTAGTGACATTCGTCGCTATCCCGATAAAGTTATTGCTGCCTGCGAAGCTCTTACCCCGATTTTAATTAAAAAGGGGAAGCTCCCTGTTCCTTCTAAAATAGGGGTTACAAGCATCCCGCTGCATATGGGCCCGTATTTGCGGACAAAGGATTTTGAAAAGTTTTATTGGCCGTCACTGAAGAAACAAGTAGAAGTACTTACTGAGATGGGGATTAATGTCAGCCTGTTTGTAGAGCATGATTTCATGCGTTTCCTGGATCATCTGTCCGAACTCCCTGAGAATACCATTTTACGCTTTGAGTATGGTGATCCGAAACTGGTGAGTGAAAAGCTGGGCAGCAAATTTATTATTTCAGGCTTCTATCCTGTAATGTTGCTTCATACGGGCACCAAAGAGCAGTGCATCGATAAAGCGAAAGAATTGATTGATATCTTGGCACCGGGTGGCCGGTATATCTTTAATACGGACAAAGGCGCCATGGATATGCATGGGAATATTACTGAAAACTTAAAAGCCGTAATTGAGTTTGTGCGTGAATATGGAAAATATGATAATCCAGATGAGCCATATGATCTTTCCAAGGATCCAATGCCCCCGGCAGAAAAGATAGTTGCTGAGATAGAGGCAAATCTAAATTCTAAATATTATCAAACATGGGAACAGTATAGGGCAAATCACCCCGAACTGGAAGGCCGCCCACAAGAAGTAATTGCCAAGAAGATCAAGAAGCTTGAAGATGATATGTTCAACTTCATTATTAACCTTGGCTCCTAATGAAAAAGGACAGTAAAACGGCAGGAAGGGTTAGCCCATTTGCCTGGGTTAACCCTTCCTGCTACCTCATTTATCATGTTATTATCCACTAAGTGTTGCTCTATTACAGATAGCATTAATATAGTATAATTGTATTAATTAAAGCAATATTCAATAAATTGACATAAAATCAATAGCTTACCTACCGGCAAATTGTTCTAAATAAAACATGATGCGGAGGTGGTAAGGTGGATAGGCTACTGTTATTAACTCAGGCCATTAGTGATTTGGATGAAGAAAAAGTTTTTCAGATCCTTGATGAACTGATAGCTGAAAATCCTAGTGACGAAGAAGTGCAGGAAATTGTGGCGGCTTGCCAGCGGGGCATGATTATTGTGGGAGAGCTCTTTGATAGTGATGATTATTATGTTGCTGATTTAATATTTGCGGGCGAATTAATGTCTAAAGCAGTTGAAGTTTTAAAGCCAATTATTTGCAGCAGAAAAAAGGATACTATAGGCACAATTGTCTTAGGAACGGTGAAGGGTGATTTACACGATATCGGAAAAAATATTTTTAAGGGCATGGCAGAGACAGAAGGCTTTGAGGTGCATGATCTCGGTATTGATGTTGAGCCAGATGTTTTTGTGGCAAAAGTAAAACAGATTGAACCGCAAATTGTCGCCATGAGTGCCGTATTAACCATTGCTTTAAACTCAATGAAGAATACGGTAGATGCCTTAAAGAAGGCAGGTTTACGGGAAAAGGTAAAAATAATTATTGGCGGCAACCCTGTGACAGAGGATAGCTGTAAACGCATAGGTGCAGATGCATTTACCACTATAGCCGGTGAAGGCGTGGATATTTGTAAAAAGTGGATAGTCAACTCTATAGCATAGCAGCTGATGCTAACAAAGCGGAGGTAGATTTAATGTCAGACAGAAATATGTCTCAACTAGGACTTATTATGGATACATTTGGGGTGACAGGCAGGGAATTGGGTGATCTCTTACATGTTGATTATTCACTTGTAAGTAAATGGCGTACCGGTAAAAGAAAAATTACTGCTCAGTATTTAGAGAAAATAGTTGAATATTTTTTAACTTTAGATTCACGGTCTAATTACAAGAGAATTTCCGATATTTTAAAAAAATATTATCCTCACGTTACTTTAGATTCATTAGTTGTAATGAGGGAACTGTTAAGTAAGTGGTTGATGGATAGTCGAAAATTTGCGGCCAATGAACATAGTTATTATCAATTGGACAGTGATACTTATTCAGTGCAGTTTGAAGTATATAAAAATAATACCGGCCGGCGTAAAGCAATTATACGTTTTTTAGATTTTGTCATGTCTCTTCCGCCGGGACAAGAAATACTCCTGCTTACCCAGGAAGAGGTTACCTGGTTAATAGAAGATAAAAATTTTTTAACTTTTTGGCGCAACAGCCTAAAGGAGATTATTAAAAAAGGCCATCACATTACTATTATTCATACAGTTGATCGTCAACTCGATTTTTTGTTTCCCATCCTGACAGAGTGGATACCTTTGCATATTACCGGTAAGACTACCTCACGTTACTTTCCGAAATATGTTGATAAAATGTTTGATCGTACAATGTTTATAATAAAAGATCAGGCCGTGCTTGCAAGTATGAAGGCCAATAATTTTAGTAAAGTATCTTATACTTTTTTGTATACCGATCCCTTTACTGTTCAGGAATTTCAAGCAAGATTTGAAGCTTTATACTCATCTAGCGCTGATTTGTTTAAGTTTTACACAATAGAAGAAGTTGAGGACTTGGAAAAAATAATTTTGGAAGCAGAACAAATACCAGGGAATTGTTATATTTACTCGGCTTTACCGGCGCTGGAAATAATGTCACAGCCTTTGCTTTATGAAATACTTGTAGCTAATAATTTTGAGCAAAAGGAAATACGCAATTATATGTCTTACCACCGCTTTTTAAGAAAAATGCTTGCCGGTCAAGCTGAAAAATGTTTTTATAGGCAAATAATAGATATTTTGCAGCTGGAAAGAGCAATTAAACATAATAATATAACCTTATATAACCCAGGAAAGCCAATAAATATCCCGGTAAAACTTTTTATTCAGTATTTAGAGGAACTGATTCAGCTTATTGATCAGTACCCCCAATACGAGATTGCTTTGGTAACGGAGCAACCCATTCCCAGTTTAGAAAAGATTAGCGTAAAAATAAAGCAAAACGCCTTTGTGGCGGCAAGTACAGTATATGGTTATAATGGTTACAACGTAAACAAAAATTCCCTTTATAGCAATGAAATGACCATTATTAATGCTTTTTATGAATATATGGATAATATTTGGAATGAAATTCCCAGAATTCAACGAGATAAAAAATGGGTTGGGGAAAATTTGGCAAATCTTATATTTAGAATTCAAAATGAGGATAAGAGAGATATGTTGGTCAAATATGGATAGGGACTGATCCTACGGATCAGTCCCTATCCTGTGGAGAACAACTAGGAGCAGAGATTAATAATGAAGTTAAACATATAATCCTCATATCTTTTTATTTTCGCTGCAATTACATGTTCTGGCCTACCTTCAAGTTCCGGATGCTCTGCTTTGTATTCTTCCCAGGTTTTATAGTATTTTGAATTTAAATTCTTTTCAATTTCGGCTACAATTTCGTCGCCCCTCCAGACTCTTTCCTTTTTGTTTTCTCCGGGATCGTCTGGATTATCATATTTACCGTTTTCTCTGACATATTCTAAAACGGCCTTAAGGTTTTCAACAAGATTTCCGTGCGTGTCAAATGCACCTTTATCAAAGCTGAACCAGTAACGACCACCGGGAGCTAAAATATCAAGCAACTCTTTTGCCTTATCCAGGCATTGCTCTTTAGTCCCTGTATGTAAAAGCATAAGGGGATAGAAACCGCCAATGATAAACTTTTTCCCCAGTTTATCTTTTACTAGTTGCGGATCACCGTACTCAAAGCGGAGGATTGTGTTTTCAGGAAGTTCTGCAAGATAATCCAAGAGTCTCATGTAATCATGTTCTACAAAGAGGTTGACATTATGACC